>USNZ01000095.1 GCA_900556255.1 uncultured Oscillospiraceae bacterium | reverse complement strand
CGGGGCGGTTAAAGCCATGCTTTTCAAAAAAACGGATGGCACGACGATTTTCCTGGTTGACGCGCCAATAGACACTGTGCAGGGACAGCTGCTCAAAAGCATACTTCAGTATAGACACAACGCCGAACCAGGCATAACCCTTGCCGAAAAATTCCGACCGCATTACAACAGTCAGCTCGGCAGAAGCCTCCGGCATGTTGATGTGCCGCAGGCTGACCATGCCCGCATAGGTATCCTCATCGGTGACAATGACCTTGTGCACCTCGTTTGGATCCCGAATGGCCTTTGCAATAAACGCTTCGGCATCTTGCAGATCCATGCCGCTGTATTGTCCGGCCAGGCCGCAAGTTACAGCCGGGTCGGTCAGCCAGGCCAGTGTAGCAGGGGCATCTGCCGGGGAAAGATCTCTCAATCGCATAAGGCAACCTCAAATGTATTCACAGCGTCGATTACATAGCGTACCTCGGCGTCGGTCATGCCGTAGAACATCGGAAGGCTTAACTCGGTGGCGCTGATCTCCTCGGCAACAGGCAGCGCACCCTGCGGGATGCCCAAATCGGCGTAGCATTTTTGCAGATGCATCGGAATGGGATAGTGCTTGTTTGTGCCGATGCCTTGTTCGTTCAGGTATTTCTCCAACGCGTCGCGATGGCGGCAGCGAACGGCAAAAATGTGCCAAACCGGTTCAACATCCGCCATCACATAGGGCAGGATGACTTCCGGGTTGCGGATGCCGTCCAGATACATCCGGGCAATACGGCGGCGGTCTGCGTTCATTCGGTCGAGCTGCGGCAGCTTTGCAGCCAGAAACGCAGCCTGCATCTCGTCCAGGCGGGAGTTGCAGCCCTGATAGATATGATGATACTTATAGTCCGAGCCGTAATTGCCTAAGGCTCGGATTTTTTGCGCTAACGCATCATTGTTGGTAACGGCGGCACCGGCATCGCCCAAGGCACCCAGGTTTTTTCCCGGATAAAAGCTGAACCCGGCGGCATCGCCAAAGCTGCCGACGCGCCGCCCCTTGTAGGTCGCGCCGTGCGCCTGGGCGCAGTCCTCGACAACATAGAGGTGATATTTTTCCGCCAGTTTCAGGATGAGATCCATGTCACAGGGTTGTCCGTACAGATGTACGGGCATAATGGCCTTGGTTCGGGCCGTGATTTTGCCCTCGATGTTCTGCGGGTCCAGATTAAAAGTGCGGATGTCCGGCTCTGTAAAAACAGGGGTGGCCCCGGTGTAGGTGACGGCTAAGGCGGTGGCAATAAACGTGTTGGACGGCACAAGCACCTCGTCGCCGGGGCCGATGCCCAGTGCCTTTAAGGCAAGCATCAGTGCATCCAGGCCGTTGCCGGTTCCGATACAGTGCTTTACCCGGCAGAAATCGGCAAAAGCCCGTTCAAAAGCTGCGTCCTCCTTACCCTCGATATACCAACTGTTGGAAAAAACCCGTTGGAAGGAGGCAGACAATTCGCCCTGAAGCTCCTGTTCCATGGGCTTAAAACTTACAAAAGGCACATTCATGAAATTTCCCTTTCTGCCGTTTTTGGAGATATGTTCCCATCGGCTTGTGCGCAGAGCACGTCACTGTTCCAGCAGCAGCTTTTTCAGCGGCAGCAGGGCGGCAGGCTCGACGCAGAAATTATGTATGCCCAGTGACAGATAGGCGGTCAGCTGGGGGTAGTTCTCAACGGTGATGCCGCACAGGTAGACGGTGACGCTGTGGGCAATGGCTGTTTGCAGGACGCTGCGGACAAGCCGCTGCACGGCGGGTTCGGCAATGCGTGGAGCAGCCTCGGCGGCGTCCTTCAAGCCCAGTGTGTAGCGGGTCAGGTCCTCGATATCAATGGCCAGCAGCTGGGCGCCGTGGTCGATCAAATCAGCGGCCATGACAGCGGCGGAGGGGCGGTCGATGATGCAGCCCATGGGCGGCACGATGGTCTCTATGCCTTCGGCCTTGAGTTGGGCACGGCAGGCGGCGACCTCGCGGCAGCAATCGTCCCAGGCGGCGACACCGTCCAGGCGGGGGAACATGATGCGCAGATCTCCTTCCCCGGCGGCGCGCAGCAGGGCGCGGATCTGGGGGCGGGATACGCGCCCGCCGTCCAGGCGCTGCTGTACCTCGACGCTCCAGGGAGCATCGTCATCGGCGGCGGGGTTGCAGGTGCGCACGGCCAGTATGGCACCGTCGGCAGAGCGCAGACGGGTGAGCAGCAAGTCCAGCTGCTGTTCCTCCGAGCTGCCGTTCAAAATCGTGGATTCGGTGCGCAGGATACCGATGCCCGCCGCGCCCTGCGGCATAAGCGGGTCGCAGCTGGCGTTGGGGGAGATGTTGTCCGAAATCAACAGCCGAAACGCTGTGCCGTTTTTGGTCAGGCAGGGCAGGGCGGCCACGGGGTCCGGCGTGCGGCCATGCAGGCGGCGCACGGCAATTTTGCAGTCGGTCTGTGCCACCTGAAAACCGTCCGGCTCAATGACCAAACGGCCGACACTGCCGTCGGCGTCCAGAATGGCGCGGTGCCCTACGGCCAGCGCGGCCGTGCCGTCGCCCAGCTGTACGACCGACGGGATCCCCAAACCGCGCGCCATGATGGCAGCATGGCTGACGGTGCTGTCCTTGTCGCTGGCAAGCCCCAGCACCATGCGGCGGTCAATGCTGAACAAATCGCTGGGGAAAAACCGATCCGCCACCAAAATGCTGGGGCGGGTCAGGTGCAGGCGGCGGCGCGGGCGGCCGTCCAGAATATCCACCACGCGCTGGCAGACGTCGCAGACGTCGACGCTGCGCTCGCGGATGTACTCATCGTCCACATCGCGCAGGCGCTTGGCAAAAATCTGCTCGGCACGCTCAACGGCGGCAGCCCCGCCGGCCCCGGCGGCAATGTAGTCGCCGATCTCGTTGGTGAAGGATTCATCTTCCAGCAGGGCAATTTGAAACAGCAGAATGTCTGCGTCCGGCCCTTTGGCGCGCTGGCTCAAACGGCGCAGCTCATCCTTGGCCAGCACCACGGCCACATCGTACAGGGCGCGCTCGCGAAACGGGTCGCACACAATGCGGTGCAGCCCGGTCGTGCCGTGGTCGATCATCTCAACCGGGCCGAGCACCAGACCCGGAGACGCCGATACACCGGAAAATGTATACATAAATTTCCCTCCTTGCGGCGGTTACAAAAACGAAAGGTTGGCCAGCGTGTGGCTGACCAGTGCGGTGACAAATTCCTCCGGCACAGCCGCGGCGATGGCGCGTTCGGCCACAGTCTCGGTGCGTTCCTTGCCGTCCCACAGGTCGGCAAAACGGTCGGCGGGGTCCTTGTCAAAGCTGCCCATAAAGGTGGCGGCCAACAGCTTGGGGGTGTAGGGCAGGTCGGCGGGCACACCCACGCGCTCGGCGGCCAGTTCCAGCGGGGCCAGTGCGCCGCGGGTGGGGGCACTGGGGTTGGGCGCGTAGGGGGCAGGGTAGTTCATGCGCTGACGGGCGGTTTTTTCAAACAGAGAAAACTCCGGTGCGCGGGCGCAGACGTCGGCCAGGAAGCGCTGGTAGCGGTCGGCAAAGCGGGCCAAAAATCCGTCGGTGTCGGGCATAATGGCGTAAGCCGTGCCGCCGTATCGGCCAAACAGGCGCATGGTGTCAAAATAGCCCAAGGCAATGTTGCGCTCGGCCCGCGCGGGGTCAAAATCCAGCGTGGGGCCAAGGTTCCAGTGGCTGCGTATGATTTTTGTGGGCAGGCCGGTCGTGTTGGGGCGGATAATGCCCACGCCGTCAATGTCTACGCCCAGAAGCTCCTCGGCGCCCATGTCCTTGGCCAGATCCAGCGGCATGTTGTCGCGCCAGCCGCCGTCGATATATTTGACGCCGTCGATCTCACGCGGGCGCAGTGCGGGAAAACACGCGCTGGACGCCAGCAGGTAGTCCTTCAGCTTGCCGTCGGGGATCTCGTCAATGGGGCAGCGGATGCTGCGCATCGTGCCCAGCTCGGTCATGACCAGACCAAACCGAATGGGGGAGTGCCGCGCCGCGTCCTCGTCAATATAGCGGTCGATGGTTTCGCCCAGCGGTTCGACGTTCAGGCCGCCGCTGCGCACCACATCCATAAAAAAGTTGTACAGGGCTTCCTTTTCGGTGGTGGTGGGCAGCTCCAGCACATCGTGCAGCTCCATGCTGCGCCAGATGTCCTCGGCCTCCTGCACCTTGCCCATCGTGAACAAAAGGCCGTTCAGTGCGCCGACGCTGGCCCCGGTAATGATATCCGGCGTCCAACCCAGTTGCTGCAAAGCGCGGTAGACGCCCACATGGTAGCTTCCTTTGGCACCGCCGCCGGCCAGCACCAGCGCGCGGACGGGAGCAGAATTCTCTTTCATTGGCTTACCTCCTGGTATACACAGACATTATAGCATATTTATGCGGGACATACCACAGTATTTTGCCGGGTACTTGCAAGGAATTTGAAAAAGTAGTATAGTAAAATCATATTGCACAGTCTGCGGGAAGCCGGAAACTGTGCGGTGCGACCATATCATTGTATGAGGGAGAATCATCATGAATACAAAGCCTATTTTGGTAGTCATGGCAGCCGGCATGGGCAGCCGTTACGGCGGCCTTAAGCAAATTGACCCGGTTGGACCTTCGGGTGAGGCAATCCTCGATTACAGCCTGTACGATGCCCGCCGCGCCGGTTTTGAGACGGTGGTGTTCATCATCAAGCATGAGATCGAGCAGGCTTTTAAGGAGGCTGTGGGCGCCCGCGCCCTGCGCGCCGGGTTTGAGGTGCGCTACGCCTACCAGCAGCTGGACAAACTGCCCGCAGGGTTCACCGTGCCGGAGGGCCGCGTCAAGCCCTGGGGGACCGCCCACGCCATTTTGGTAGCCGAGGAGGCCATCGGGGACGCTCCCTTTGCAGTCATCAATGCCGACGACTACTACGGCCCGCAGGGGTTCCGACTGGTGTATGACTACCTGTGCAGCCACGCCGACGGTGACCGCTTTGCCTGGAGCATGGTAGGCTTTTTGCTGAAAAACACCGTCAGCGCCAACGGCAGCGTCAGCCGCGGTGTCTGTGTCACCGATGCGGCGGGCAACCTGTCCAGCGTGACCGAGCGCACCTGCATTGCCCCCTATGCGGGCGGCATCCATTACAGCGAGGACGGCGGCGAGACCTGGACGGACCTGGACGAAAACTCTGTTGTGTCGATGAATTTGTGGGGCTTTACCCCCGCCTATGTGGCGCAGGCCAAGGCCGGCTTTGCCGAGTTCCTGCGCGAGAATCTGCCCGTAAACCCGCTGAAATGCGAGTATTACCTGCCCAGCGTGGTCACGGCAGCCTTGCAGGACGGCAAGGCTGAAGTCCGCGTTTTGACCAGCACTGACAAGTGGCACGGTATTACCTACCGCGAGGATAAGCCCGAGTTGGTGGCCGCCCTGCAGCAGATGAGCGCGCAGGGCCTGTACCCGACGGATCGGTTGTTCTGAGTTTCCTCAAAAAGAAAAGCACAGCCCCGGCGGGCTGCGTGAGCGTGTCAAAAAATTACATTCTTGGTCTATGGAATGTGTAGGGGCGACCATTGGTCGCCCGCCAACTTGGCGCAGCATCGCGTTTTCCGGGGCGGATTTCTTACAAGGCAAACGGGTGCGGGCGAGCAATGCTCGCCCCTACAACCGAATGGGCAAATTGCGTCAACCACACGATCCCCCGTAGGGTGGGGTCACCCCGCCCTACGGGGCAATAAAAAAACACTGTGCGGTAGGGGCGGGGCACG
>USNZ01000094.1 GCA_900556255.1 uncultured Oscillospiraceae bacterium | reverse complement strand
TCAGAGAGGGGCAGCCCTCGCCCTCGGTGTACAGGCGGCGGACGATGTGGCCGGGGCCCTTGGGCGCAATCATGATGACGTCGACGTTTTTCGGCGGGGTGATGGTCTTGAAATGGATGTTAAAGCCGTGGGCAAATGCCAGAGCCTTGCCCTCGGTCATGTAGGGGGCGACCTGGGTGTTGTAGATGTCGGCGCACAGCTCGTCGGGCACCAGCATCATAACGACGTCGCCGGCCTTGGCGGCCTCCTCAACTTCCATGACCTTGAAATTTTCATGGGTGGCGGCGAACTCGCTGGCCTTCTCCCAGTGGGCAGAACCCTTGCGCAGACCGACCACGACGTTGACGCCGCTTTCGGCCAGGTTTTCGGAGTGGGCGTGACCCTGCGAGCCAAAGCCGATGACGGCGACGGTCTTGCCGTCGAGCATACCCAGGTTGCAGTCGGAATCGTAGTATTTGTTGATAGACATAAGAAAAGCTCCTTTACTGTGTATGATGATGTATCTGTAAAACGGATGGGGAAACGAAAGAAAAGATAATAGATAAAAGATAATAGATAATAAATAAGGTGAACCGCGCCGCCTTGGCGGCGCTTAGAATTTTACTCTTTTATTGCTTATCTTTTATCTTGCGGTGCGGCGCCGCACCGTGGCAGCTGCACCTCCCGCACTTCCTGCTTTGGTTTTTGCATGTGCGGGTGCTTGCCGCCACGCTCCATGGCGGTCACGCCGGTGCGGCAAAGCTCCAAAATGTCGTAGCCGTCAAACATGGTCAGGAAAGCGTCGATCTTCTCCGGCTTGCCTGTCAGCTCAAACACCATGCTGTCGGGGGACAGATCGATGATTTTTGCCTTGTAAATGCTGGAAATCTCCCGCAATTCGGCACGGTTGCGGCCGGTGCAGGCAACTTTCAGCAACAGCAGCTCGCGCTGCAGGCATTTGGCAGGCTCTAACTCAAAGACCTGGCGGGTCACCTCCAGGCGGTCGGTCTGCAAAAGCAGCTGGCTCAGGGCTTGCTCGTCGCCGTTCAGCGTCACGGTAATGCGGCTGACGGAAGGGTCGTTGGTGGCGGAAACCGTCAGGCTGTCAATATTAAAGCCGCGTCGGCAGAACAGGCTGGCCACACGCGCCAGAACGCCGTTTTCGTTGGCCACCAGCAGGCTGATGACCCGGCGGGTGGGTTCGTTGGGGGTCTTGGTCATATCGGGTCACCTCATTTCATGATGATGTCGTTCACGTCGCCGCCGCCGGGGATCATCGGCAGCACCTTCTCGTCCTTGCCGATGCGGCAGTCGATCCAGCAGGGTCCGTGCTGCTGCATGGCGTCGGCAAAGGCGGCCTTAAACTCGGCGGGGGTGGCGGCGCGGTAGCCCTTGGCACCGAAACCCTCGGCCAGTTTTACGAAATCCGTCTGTCGGTGCGGGTCGGTGTCCGAGTAGCGCTTGCCGTAAAAGGTCGTCTGCCACTGGCGAACCATGCCCAGCACCTGATTGTTGAAAATGACCGTGATGATGGGCAGCCCGTAGCTTACGGCAGTGCAGCCCTCGTTCAGGTTCATGTGGAACGACCCGTCGCCCGTCAGCATAACAACGCGGGCATCGGGCCCCAGCGCCATCTGTGCACCGATGGCCGCGCCGTAGCCAAAGCCCATGGTGCCCAGACCGCCGCTGGTCAAAAAGCCGCGGCTCTTGGTGTGCTGCAAATACTGCGCCGCCCACATCTGGTGCTGGCCGACGTCGGTGACGTAGACCGCATCGGGGCCTGCCTGGCGGCAGATCTCGCGGATGATCTGGTGGGGCTTCAGCTCGGTGTCGCTGTCGGTGGGCTTGTAGTCGTTTTTCTGCCACGCGGCGATCTGTGTGCGCCACGCGGTGTGCTCGGTGGGGCGGATGTGCGGCAGCACCGCCTGCAGAATATAGCTGGCGTCGCCGGTCAGGCTTAAATCGACGGCCACATTCTTGCCCAGCTCGCTGGGGTCGATGTCGATCTGGATGATCTTTGCGCGGCGGGCAAAGGTTTCGGGCTTCAGCGCCACACGGTCGCTGAACCGTGTGCCCACGGCAATGACCAGATCGGCCTCGTCGATGGCCTTGTTGGCGGCGTAGCAGCCGTGCATACCCAACATGCCTAAGTTGCGCGGCTCGCCGTAGCTTAACACACCGGCGGCCATCAGGGTGTAGGTGGCGGGGATGTCGGCCTTTTCCAGCAAATCGCGCAGGGGCTGGCAGCCCACCGCACTGCGCACACCGCCGCCAAAGTAGACCAGCGGGCGCTCGGCGGCATTGATCAGTTCGGCCGCCCGGCGGACGTCATCCTCATTGTAGCGGGTAACGGTGCGGATCGGTTCCGGTGCCTTGGGGGTGAACTCGCAGGTCGCGGCGGTGATATCCTTGGGAATATCCACCAGCACGGGGCCTTTGCGCCCCGACTGCGCAATGCGGAACGCCGCGCGCATCGTGTCGGCCAGGTCCTCAATGCGGCGCACGGTGTAGTTGTGCTTGGTGATGGGCATTGTGATGCCCTCGATATAGGCTTCCTGAAAGGAATCCTTGCCTATCAGGCTGGTGGCCACGTTGCCGGTAAAGGCAACCATCGGCACGCTGTCCATGTAGGCGGTGGCGATGCCGGTGACCAGGTTGGTGGCGCCCGGACCGCTGGTGGCCAGCACCACGCCGGTGCGCCCTGTGGCGCGGGCGTAGCCGTCCGCCGCGTGGGAGGCACCCTGCTCGTGCGCGGTCAATACATGGCGTATACGGTCGGAATTTTTATACAGTTCGTCATATAAATTCAAAATGGCACCGCCGGGATAGCCGAACAGGGTATCCACGCCCTGCTCCACCAGAACCTCAACAAAGATCTGTGAACCGGTAAGTTTCATGGTCGTCGCTCCTACTTTCTTATAAAAAAACAGGCTTTGCCTCTTGTTCCCAAGAGACAAAGCCTGTGAAATCACCTGCTCTGCGGTACCACTCTTATTGGGGCGATGCCCCCACTCAGCGGACTTCCAACAAAGTCCTGCACGATAACGGGTGCGGCCGTACCCTCCTACGCGGCGCGGGGCCTTTCGGGGGTCTGCTACGGGAACGACTTCACGCGGCACCGCCTTGCTGCCTTGCACCGTCCGGCAGTTCTCTGGAAGGGGTGGGGGCGTTACTGGTTTCCCATCTGCGCATTTGGTTGATGGAATAAACTATACCTTATTTTTCGAGTTTTGTCAAGGATGTTTTCAAAAATTGTCAATACATCTTGAAACTTCCGGCAAGGCAGTTTATACTAAAAGCGGATTTTCTTGGGAAAGGATGTTTTTGCTTATGCTTCGTAAAGATTGGTCGGCCCGCCTGGACGGGCTTGTGGTGTTTCGGGGGCTGCTGGATACCGAGCTGCTGCGCGCGCTCTCGGCGGCCCTGAAGGCGGATGTCGGGGACACCGCCGCTGTGGCGGCCTTTGAGGCTGCCATGTTTGTGCGCGGCACCGACTGGACAAAGGTTTTGCTGGAGCTGGTGCTGGAACACGAAAATCTCTGCCTGAAGGTGGCGGCGGGGGGCGATGCAGGCCCCGTGCTGGAGGGAGCACTGGACAGCGAACTGGCGTTTTTGCAGGCGCTGGGCACCGCGACGCCGCAGGAGTTGTTCGGCACGATGCCGGATTTTATGCCCTGTTGGCTGACGACCCCCGATGCGGATTTCGCCGCCGCCTACCGCACCCGGCGGGAGCAGGCGGGCAAAAAGGGCTACGGCATGTTTGCGCGGTATCACGTCTTTACCTTGGAGGACGGCCACCTTGTGCCGGTGCAGTGCCCCGACCCGCAGCGCCTCAGCGAGCTGCCGGGTTATGAGCGCGAGAGGGAGAAGATCATTGCCAACACTAAGGCTCTGCTGGACGGCAAGCCCGCCAACAACGTGCTTTTGTACGGCGACGCGGGCACCGGAAAGTCCAGCGCGGTCAAGGCCATTGCCAACGAGTTTGCACCCGAGGGGCTGCGCCTGATCGAGGTCAAAAAGAACCAGCTGTATCAGATCCCGGCGCTGATGGATGAATTGGCGAAAAACCCGCTGAAGTTCATCCTGTTCATCGACGATCTGAGCTTTGCCGCCAACGACGATAATTTTGCCGCCCTCAAAGCCATCTTGGAGGGCAGCGTCGGCGGGCGCAGCCACAATGTGGCGGTGTATGCCACCAGCAACCGCCGCCATCTCGTCAAGGAGAGCATGTCCGACAGGGCAGGGGACGACCTGCATGCCGCCGACACCCGCCAGGAGATGATGAGCCTGGCTGCGCGTTTCGGCCTGACGGTGACCTTCCAGCAGCCGGATAAGGACCGTTACGACCATATCCTGCTGGAATTGGCCAAACAGTACGGCGTGCAGATGCCCAGCGACCAGCTGTTTATCAAGGGCGCGGCATTTGCCCTGCGCGCCGGGGGACGCAGCCCCCGCGTGGCCAAGCAGTTTGTGGAGCTGCTGGCAGCGGGCGTGAACGCCTGATGCTTAGAGTTTAGAGTGTAGAGTTTAGAGTTCAGATACGGTGCGGTGCCGTTGGCACCACATTTTTTATAGGCGGGCTTTGCCCCAAAAAGCTCTTTTTCGGGTAGTGATGTAGGGAGGGGTCTTGACCCCTCCTTGCCGCCTTACAGCAGCAACAACATAATGGGTGTTCCGTAGGGGCGGCATATATGCCGCCCGTTGCAGCCGTCCGGGCAATGCAGCCTAACGGGACGCATATATGCGTCCCCTACAAACCTACCGAAAGTTCGCAATATTCCCATTAAGTTTTTGGGCAGTCGGGTGCGGTATCTTTGGCACCGCCTTACCTTATCTTAGCTCTTAACTCTCCACACTCTACTCTGCGCGCCGCCGCGCGCTTTACGCTCTCTCGGTCACCAGCTTGAACCCCGCCTCGGTCAGCTTTTCCTTGATTTGCTCGATCTGTGCGGCGTCGCGGGTTTCCAGCCCCAGCTTTAAGAAGCAGCTGGTGATCGCCATGTTCGCGTCGCTGCGGTCGTGGTGAACGCTGACAACGTTCGCACCGCAGCCCGAAACAATGTCGCTGACCATGCTCAGCTGGCCGGGCTTGTCCTCCAGGGCAATCATCAGGTTCGCCTTGCGGCCACTCATTACCAGCCCGCGCGTGATCACGCGGGAGAGAATATTTACATCAATGTTGCCGCCGGAAATCAGGCAGACGGTCTTTTTTGCCCGCCAACGGCAGCTTACCGAACAGCGCCGCCGCCACCGGTGTGGCACCTGCGCCCTCGGCAACCAGCTTCTGGTTTTCCATCAGCGAGAGGATCGCGGCGGCGATCTCGTCCTCGCTCACGGTCACGATGTCGTCAACGTACTGTTCTACCATCTTAAAGGTGGTTTCGCCGGGCGTCTTGACCGCAATGCCGTCGGCAAAGGTGTCCACGCGCTGCAGGGTCTCGTAGGTGTGGTCGTGGAAGGCGCGCTCCATGCTGGGGGCACCGGCGGCCTGTACGCCGTACACCTTTACGTCGGGGCGCAGGCTCTTGATGGCAAACGCCACGCCGGAAATCAGCCCGCCGCCGCCGATAGGCACCACCACGGCGTCCACATCGGGCAGCTGATCCAGAATCTCCAGCCCGATGGTACCCTGCCCCGCAATGACCAGCTCGTCATCGTAGGGGTGGATAAAGGTCATGCCGGTTTCCTTTTGCAGCTCCACCGCGCGGTCATGGGCGTCGTCGTAGGTGCCCTTGACCAGCTCGACCTTGGCCCCCAGGCGCTTGGTGCTCTCTAC
>USNZ01000093.1 GCA_900556255.1 uncultured Oscillospiraceae bacterium | reverse complement strand
TCAACGGTGACATTATAAGCAACGCCGTTTACGGTAACGATCAGGTTTTTCATAGGAATATCCTCCTTAAATCAGCGGGTTGATTTTTACAGCGTGATGTTGCCGTGCTTCTTGGCAAGGCGGACGGCGCGCTTGCTGGCCAGCATATCCAGCGCCTGCACAACGGCGGCGCGGGCATCGGCAGCGTTCACAGCCAGATCGGCGGCACCGTTCTTGACGGCGGCGTCGGCGCTGCAAACGTCCTTGGCGTAGGCGGCAGCCTTCGCCTTGGTGGCATTGACGATATTGTCGGAAGCAAAGATCTCGTCCTTGTACAGAACGGTGACAGCGGCTTCGGGTGCCAGAGGTGCCACGGTGCAGCCGTTGACGGCAACGCGCCAGTCAGCGCTGGCGGCAAAGACGGTGTAGGCAGCGCCCACGGCATTGCCGGCCAGCACAGCCACCTTGACGGTGGTAGCCTCGGCGTAGACACCTGCCATACGGGCAGCCTGGCGGATGCCGCCGGCCTGATCGTCACCCTCGCTCTTGACAAAGCCTTCGGTGTTGACAACGGTGATCACGGGGATGCTGTATGCATCGCACAGGCGCACAAAGCGGGCGGCCTTGGCGGTGCACTTGTGGCACAGGGCAGCCTTTTCGGTGGCAACGATGCCCACGGTGCTGCCGTTGACAGTAGCCAGCGCGGTGACAATGTTCTTGCCGTAGCCCTCATACAGGGTGACGGCGGTGCCCTCATCGGCCAGCGCCTTGACGGCATCGGCGGCGGTGTAGGCGGCGGTGTTCAGCGCGGCGGCAGGGGCGGCGAAGTCGAACAGCGCGGGGCCGGCCAGATTGTTGGCGGGCATCAGGGCGACGACCTCGGCGGCCTTCTTGGCAGCCTCGACGGCGTCGGCGGCGGTAGCGGCAGCCACACCGGCCTTGGCGGCAAATGCGGCAGAGCCGGCACCTGCCAGCTTGTCCTCGGCATTGAAGGGCGCGTTGAGGAACAGCTCGGCGTCCTCGGCCATAATGCACAGGTCAGCGGCGGCGGCGTTGATGGCGTTGCTGCCGGCGCAGGTGCCGGTGACAACGGCGATCTGAGGTACGACGCCGGACACGCGGGCGATCTCGGCGGTCAGGCGGGCGGTGGCGTTGAGCAGTTCCAGACCGCCCTCCAGCTTAGCGCCGACAGAGTCGTAGAAGGTCACGACCGGTGCACCGGTCTGTGCGGCCATTTCCAGCACGCGGATATTTTTTTCGATGTCCTGCACGCCCACAGCGCTGCCATCCTCAAAGACGGCGTAGGCACTCTGGCCGTTGGCGCTGCCGAAAGCTGCACTTACGGCACCGTCCGTAAACAGCGGAGAGTAGACACCGCCGTCAAAAAATGCTGCAAGGATCTCTGCCTTGCCGGGCTTATTTGCTGCCATACAGTTTCCTCCCTATGGTAAAAGCGGCAGACGCTATAACCTTGTTACAAAAATCTGCCATATACAATGATTATACTACTTTGTATAAAAATAGACAAGAGAATTTTCTTACATTTTTCGGGATTTTTGCCGTCAGTTTTCCTTGGTGGGCAGCGGACCGGGGCGGCGGGGTGCCGCCTTGGCGCTACTGCCGGATTTCTGGGCGGCGTTGCGCAGGGCGCTGACCTCACTCTTTTTCAGCTCGCGGTATTCGCCGGGTTGCAGCATACCGAGCTTGACGGGGCCCTGGGCGGTACGTTTTAAGCGCACGACCTGCAGCCCCACGGCGCTGCACATACGGCGGATCTGACGGTTGCGCCCCTCGTGCAGGGTAATTTCCAGCACGGTGCGCCCCGGCTCATCGGTGACCACATGGATCACGCAGGGCTGGGTCTTGACGCCGTCGTCCAGCACAATGCCGCTGGACATGGCGATGATCTGTTCCTCGGTGGCGCGGGGGTTGACGGTAACGCGGTACAGCTTGCCCACGCCGCCGGACGGGTGCGTCAGCAGGTTGATAAACGCGCCGTCATCGCTGAGCAGCAAAAGACCCTCGCTGTCCTTATCCAGACGGCCCACCGGGCGCAGCATGGCAGGCACGTCCGCCACAAGATCCATAACGGTCTTGCGGCCGCGGTCGTCGCTGCGGGTGGTCAAAAAGCCGCGGGGCTTGTGCAGCATGATATAGGTGTACTGGCGCTTGCGCACGATGCGCTGGGTCTTGCCGTCGATGGAAACCTTGTCAAAATCGGGATCCATCTTGTCGCCCAGACCCACGGGATGCCCGTTGACCTTGACCTTGCCGGCGGCGATCAGGCGCTCGGCCTCGCGGCGGGAGCAGATGCCCTGATCTGCCAATACTTTTTGGATGCGTTGTTCTGCCATCGTTTACTCCTTGTTGTCCTGCGCGGGGGCGGGTTTTTCTTTTTTGATCAGTGCGGTGACCTTGTCCACCAGCTCGGGCAGGGAGGCCACGATGTTATCGACGGCCGTGACCTTGTCGATCAGCTGTACGGTGCGCACATTGCCGTCAGAAATGACGAGAAATGCCACCGGTGTCACCGACACACCGGCGCCGCTGCCGCCGCCGAACATCTGCTTGCTCGACTGGGGGCCGACGTCCGACCCGCCGGAGGCAAAGCCGAAGGTTACCTTGGAGACGGGAATGATGGTGGTTTTTTCGTCGGGGTGGATGGGCTCACCGATGATGGTGCTTGTGTCCACCATTTCGCGGATCTTGTCGATGGTAACGCCCATCATGCCCTGAATAGGATGCTCTGCCATAGTAGATTCCTCCTTGTATCAACATTTTTCTTGTTTTTGAGGCTGCCAGAGGGGTTCTTTGTATAAACGCCGTGCGAAACGCAGCGCCAGCCACAGCAAAACGGCGGTGCAGGAACGCACCTGCAAAGAGATACAGCGGTTTGCCTTTTGCTGCCCTGTAAAATCGGGTTCCAGGCGCAGACTGTCCGCCTGTACCCGCACCGATTGCTGCAGCAGCGCCCACGCGGTATTGACCGCGCCCAGCAGCGCACCGTAGCTTACGGCGGTGGCGGCGGCATCCTCTGCCGTGACCGTCCAGAAAACCGTCACATGGCAAAGGCGCAGGCTTTTGGCAAGGCCCCTGCCCAGCCGGCCCATATGCCCGAAGGCGCATTTGACAAAGGCTGCGGGATCCTTTTGCAAAAGTTCCTCAGCCGCGGCCAGCCGTTCCCCTATGCCGAAGGGCAGGCCGGAGCCTGCTTTTTTGGGCGTAGGCTTTGCCTTTGCCTTGGCGGCAGGTTTCGGCTCCGGCGGCTGCTTTTGGGGTGGCTCCTGCGTTTTTGGCAAAGGCGTATTTTGCGCCGGTTCCGCCTCGGTTGCGGGCGGCGGGTTTGGTTTTTCCGCTGCGGGCGAGCTTTTTGGGGGTGTTTCGGGTGCGGGGCTTTGTGCCCGCTGCGGCGCACTTTTGGGCGGGTACAGTGTGAAGTGCAGCATTGCATACCGCGCCTGCACCTGCCAGCGTCCCGCCTTGTATCGGATATCCAGCCCCAGCGGCAGCAGCAGCGCCGCCAGCAGCAAAAGCAGTAAAACGAGCAGCAGAACGCCCAAAATTTTAAGGATCGCCAACAGTATCGTCACGGGCCGTCACTTCCATTCCAGCTGTTCTGCCTCGGCGTCGGGGTCAGGGTCGGGTTCGGGGGTGTCCTCCCCCACCTCGCCGTGCAGCGGCGGCAGATCGGCAAGGCTGCCCAGCCCGAATACCCGCAGGAAGGTGTCAGTGACCTGAAATGCCACCGGCTTGCCCGGCAGGTCCAGACGCCCGGCTTCCTCGATCAGACCCTTTTCCAGCAGCTTTGCCACCGTGCCGGAGGAATCCACGCCGCGCACCTGCTCAATAAAGCTGCGGGACACCGGCTGGTTGTAGGCGATGACCGCCAGCACCTCCAGCGCGGCGGGCGAAAGCGGGGCATTGCGGCGGGTATCCAAGATCCGCTTGACCAGCTCGCCGTAGTACGGGCGGGTAGTCATCTGCCAGCGGTCGGGGGCAAAGTACAAAAGGGCAAGACCGCTTTCCTGCTCGTCATAGCGCTGCTGCAAACGCTGCAAAAGCACTTCGGTCTGCGCTTTTTCCAGGCGCAGGGCATCGGCAAGGCGGGTGGTTTCCACCGGCTCGGCGTGGGCAAACAGCATGGCCTCCAGTGCGCCCAGATGTTGGTTATCATTCATGGGTGGGGTTCTCCTTTCTGCGGCGGTGGGCGCGGTCTAAATTCAGCCCGCCGTCGTCGGCCACCTGCACACGCCCTGCGCGGATCAGCTCCAGCAGCGCCAAAAAGGTGGCCACGTTGGTGCTGCGGCTTTCCTCGGGGCTGAATAGCTGCCCCATCTTGTGCAGCGAGCCTTTCAGCAGTCCGCGCAGCATGTGCGATACACGACTGGCCACCGACACAAACGGCGCGGTGACCAGCGGCTCAAAGCGTTCCTGCGTGGGCTTGCGCTTGCGGGTGCCGCGCCCCATCAGCCCGAACCATGCCTGCACCAGTTTATAGGGATCGTGCGGGCGGGTGTACTCTGCCGCGCCGACCAGCGGCATCGGCTCGCGCACAAAGGTGGTAATATCCCGCGCACGACCGCCCAGCTGGGCGGCGACCTCCTTGCAGGCGCTGTACTCGATCAGCCGTCCTGTCAGCTCGGCTTTCATGCGCTCGGCCTCCGGGCTGCGGGGCAAAAGCAGCGCGCTTTTCATCTGGACAAGATGTGCAGCCATGTCGATGAACTCACTGGCGATGTCCATGCGGTCCTGCTGCAGGGTGCGGATCGCCTCGGTATATTGGTCGATGAGGGTCATCAGATTGATGTCGTAGAGGTTCATCTTATTTTTGCCGACCAGATACAGCAGCATATCCAGCGGACCTTCAAAGTCCTCTATCTTAAACGTTAATGCCTCTTGCAAAATAACCCCCGATTGTATCTACAAAGTTGGTTGCGTCTACCAGCCCGCCCCACAAAAAGTTGACCACCGCCGCCAGCGGGCGGTCCAGCAGACCCGTAAAGGTCAAAAACAGCATGGCCAGCATGATATAGCGCTCGTACTGCATGACGCGGAAGTACAGCCGCTGCGGTAAAAACAGCAGCACGACCCGACTTCCGTCAAAGGGCGGCAGCGGCATCAGGTTAAAGGCCGCCAGGCTTAAATTCATCACGATCATATAATAAAGGAACATCATCGCCACGGGCAGGGTCTGCTGCCAGCCCATCCAGGAACCGACGCGGTACAAAACCATGCTCAGCCACGCCAGCAGCAGGTTGGACGCGGGACCTGCCGCAGCGGAAACCGCCATGCCCACCTTGGGGTTGCGGAAATTGGCTGCGTTGATGCCCACAGGCTTGGCCCAGCCGACGCCGCCCACCAGCATACACACCGCGCCGACGGGGTCCAGGTGATGCAGCGGGTTCAGCGAGATGCGGCCCTGCCGCTTGGCGGTATCGTCCCCCAGCCAATGGCTGACCAGCGCATGCGCCGACTCATGAAACGGCAGCGCGATCAGCACCACCATGGCCCGCAGAAGGTACTGCAAAACCATTGTCGGAGAGAGTAACCCGTTCAGAACAAACACCGCCCCATTAAAATATACTGTTCCTATTATAGCGTAAAAATGCGTCAAGCACAAGTCCCGCGGCGGCGGCAAGCCACACTTTTTGCCCCTGTTCGCTGCTGCGCTAAAAAATTTTGCAAAAAAGTTGAAATTTTAGGCCAAGGGGGCTTGCAATTCGTCAAATTATCAGGTATAATAGTACAGCTATTGAAAAGGAGGTGCAAGCAATTAT
>USNZ01000092.1 GCA_900556255.1 uncultured Oscillospiraceae bacterium | reverse complement strand
GGCACTTAGAATTATGCGGTATTGCCTAAAATAAATAGAGGAGTTTTGAAACATGGAAAATTCGACAAATCGTGTCCGCAAGATGGTTCTTTGCGCGTTGTTCACCGCCGTGACGGTGGTATGCAGCCAGCTGGCTGTACCCACCCCCTGGGGTGTGCCCGTCAACCTGGCGCTGTTCGGCGTGTACATGGCCGGCATGATGCTCGGCCCCATTTGGGGCGCAGCCAGCCAGGTGGTATTCATCCTGCTGGCGGCTGTGGGTGTGCCCGTTCTGGCCGGTTTTAACGGCGGGCTTTCGGCTATTCTGGGTAAGACCGGCGGTTATGTTGTGGGCTATGTTCTGGCAGCAGCCATCGCGCCTGCCGTGGCCAATGCCCTGCATCGCAAGCCCTGGGCTATGGTGCTGGGCATGGTGCTGGGCTGCGCCGCCTGCTACCTGCTGGGTACCATCTGGTTCATTGCGCTGACAGCCACCCCGCTGATGACCGCACTGGGCTGGTGTGTTATCCCCTACCTGCCGGGTGATGCTGTCAAAATCGCGCTGGCTGTGCAGCTGGACAAGCGCCTGCCCAAACAGGTTTTCGCCTGATCCTTAAAGGAAGAGCCGCGGCTCTTCCTTTTTTGTTTGCGTTTCGGACCTTTTGGTGGTATACTGGGTACAATACGATAAAGGAGCGATACCCTATGAAATGGTTGGCTGTGGATTACGGCGACAGCCGCACCGGCTTGGCCGGCTGCGATGAGAGTGAGACCGTGACCTCCCCTATCACCCCGCAAATCGAAGAAAAAAGCATGAACAAGGTAGCCGCTGCCGTAGTAGAGGCGGCCCGCGCCCGCAGCGCTGCCGGGCTGGTGTGCGGTTTGCCCAAAAATATGGACGGCACTGAGGGCAAGCGCGCAGAAAAAAGCCGCCGCTTTGCCCAACGTCTGGCCAACATGGCCGGTATGCCCGTCGTCATGTGGGACGAGCGCCGCACAACGGTGTCCGCCGCAGCCATTCTGGCAGACAATGATACCTTTGGCCAAAAGCGCAAGGAGAAGCTGGATTCTGTCTCCGCTGCCGTTATTCTTGAAAGTTTTCTGAATTGGCGCGCCCATCACCCCGACGAGACCGCACCAGAACAGCTTCTGCCCCAACCGCAGGAACAATAAAAAGGAGCAAACTATGCCGAACGAAGATCTGCGTATCCCCCAACATGTCGCCATTATTGTGGACGGCAACCGCCGCTGGGCCCGTCAGCGCCTGATGCCCGCCAGTGTCGGCCACAAGGCCGGCTTTGAACGCTTGCAGGAAATCACCCGCTATGCTGTGGGTGACTGCGGCGTCAAGGTGTTGTCACTGTATGTGTTCTCTACCGAGAATTTCTCCCGCGATGCCAAGGAAGTCGGCTATCTGATGGATTTGTTTGCCAACAACTTCCGCACCATCGCTGAGGAAATGAACGAGCGCGGCTGTCAGGTACTGTTCAGTGGCCGCCGCGAGGGCCTGCAGCAGCGTGTGCTGGATGCTATGGACTATATGATGGACCTGACGAAGGATAACAAAAAGGGTATCGTCAATTTCTGCCTGAACTACGGCAGCCGTGCCGAATTGACCGATGCCGTGCGGGCCATTGCCGACGAGGTACAAAAGGGTACGCTGACGCCGGAGCAGATCGACGAAAAAACCATCGAGAGCCACTTGTACCGCGACCTGCCCCCCGTGGACCTGATGATCCGTACCAGCGGCGAGGAACGCTTGTCCAACTTCCTGCTGTGGCAATGTGCCTACGCCGAATTTTACTTCACGCCGGTTCTGTTCCCCGATTTCAATAAGCAGTGCTTTGACAAAGCGCTGGAGGAATACAACCACCGTGACCGCCGCATGGGCGGTAACACCAAAAAGTAAAGGCAAACGAGGGCTGCCTGAAAAATCAGGCAGCCCTCGCTTTTACATAATCAGCCCACGGCGCTGTTGTCCGTGCTCTCGGCGGCCCATTGGGCAGCCAACTCCTCGGCGGTGGGGCCGGGGTAGGCGGCAATCGTGATGTGCTCAATGGTTACATCGCCGCTGTCAAAGGGACGGCAGGTGTCAGAGCCGTCCTCGGATTCAATGGTTTTTACGTTTGCCAGCTTGTCTACGACGCTAAGCCCCTCATACACCTGACCGAATACCGTGTCGGTATTGTCGAGGTACGGCAGACCGCCCGCAGCGGCGTATGCGTCGATTTGCTCCTGCGTATATCCGTTTTGGGCGAGCGCCTGCTGCTGCGCGGAGTCTACACTGTCGGGCAGCGCCTGCACAAAATAAAACTGGCTGTTGCCGCCGGTTTTTTCGCCGCCTGTGGCAATGGCCGCGCACAGTGCGCCGGCGTAGTGCTTTAAGGCGGGGTCTATCTCTGCCGGGTAGGGATTGTTGCTCCAAATAGTAGAGCCGCCTGTGCCTGTGCCGGTGGCGTCGCCCCCCTGCACGGCAAAACCGTATTGGGTGCGCCAAAAAACCGTGTCGTCATAGTAGCCGAGGCGCGCCAGCCCTGCAAAGTTGTACACGGCCATGGGGGCGGCGTCGGGGTACAGCACGGCACGGATCTCGCCCTGGCTGGTCGTGAAGATGGCGATGGTATCCCCTTCTGAGGGCAACGCAAACTGACGCTCGGTACTGGTGACGGCCGTGCGCTTGGGTGTGCCGGTGCTGCCGCTGCAGGCACACAGCGTCAGCAACAGCATGGCAGATACCAGACAGAGAAATTTTTTCATGGTGGACCTCCGCATAAGAGCAGCACATATGGTTCGCTCCGACGCCAAAACATAGCCCAAACGGCAGGCACGAAGCATACAAAGCTGCTGAAAAGTCTAAGTTCTTCTATTATACCACAGAATCTTTGTGTTGAACACCCTTGACGTTTCAGAAAAAAAACGGTAAACTATAAGCAAGAAATTCAACCGACCATAGGAGGTCACTTATGTCTGATGAACTGAGCCCGGAAATGCTGGAAGAAGCCACCCCCGATTTGCTGACCCTGGAGGACGAGGACGGCAAGGAAGTTACCTTTGAGGTGATCGACGCTACCGAAGTAAACGGCACCCGCTATCTGGCTGTGATTCCCTACCAGGAGGATCCTGAAAGCCTGCAGGAGGAAGCCGAGCTGATCCTGATGCGCATCGGTACCGATGACCAGGGTGAGTATATGGATATCGTGGACGATGACGAAGAGCTGATTACCGTCGGCAAGGTCTTTGAGGAACGTCTGCGCGCCATGTATGACATCGACGATTCCGAATTGGACTGATTCCAAAGTGTAATTCCCCCTGCGCAGTTCGATTTGTTGCGGCCTTTATAGAATCCTACTAATCAAATTTTGGGAGCCCGCGTCAGATGCGGGATTGCAGACCTCCCGCCCCAGGCGGAAGAAGGGAGCATGAATGCCTTTGCAGGGCACCCACCTGCCAATACCGGTAGGTTTTGATTGGTTGCAGACGGCTGTGCGGGGGTTTTTAGAAATTATGTCCGGGCGGGTATTCCCTGTCCGGATTTTTTGCATATATTTTTTGACGGAGAGTGTTTATGGCGGCAAAAATCAAGACGGGCGATAAGCTGCCCATGTTTTTATATGATACGCCGTATCGGGCGCAAAACCGCTTTCGGGATCTGTTGGCGGCGCAGGCGCCGTTGGTGTTGGTCTTTATGGCGAACTTCGGCAACCCGGTGACACGAACCTTTGCGAGCCGTTATGCCGAAACCTTTGACAAGCTGTACAGCGGCGGCTTTGCGATGGTGGTGCGCTCCCGCGCGGATAAGCTGGCAGGCAGTCTGGCACAGGACGCCCTGCCTTTTCCACTGATGTGCGATGCCGATGGCGTTCTGTACGAGTTGCTGGACATTCCCACACGCAGCAGCGCGTGGACGGCCTATTCGCTGGAGGCACTGCAAATTTTTCGGCAAGCCAAAAAGCAGGGGTACCACACCGCCAAGGGCAAGGAGCAGCAGATGCCTTTGACTCTGATATTGGACAAAAACGGCAAAGTGCTGTTTTGCCATTACGGTACCAGCATGACCGATGTGCCGCGCGACTGCGAGGCGATGCAGAACCTGCTGGAGGAGCTGGAATTGATTCCTGACAGCTTTGAGAAGGCTGCGCTGGCAGCGCAAAAATGATAAACTACGAAAAAAGAGCCGCATTGCGGCTCTTTTTTATGCCTTGTATAAAGCATGGACGGCGGCGCGGACGGCATCTTCGTCCGTTTGCTGAATGTGCCATTCGTCCAGGCCGGGCAGCCCCATGGGAACATCAGCCCGCCGAAACCGCATGCCGCTTTCCAGCAATGTTTTGCCACTCATGTGGAAGGCGGCTGCCTGAGGAAGCTCCTGCCGCAGACGGGTGATGACGGCAGCGTTGACCCCTGCTCCAATCAAAACCTCCGGGCCGCCCTCGGCATCGCGCAGATGCAAAAGCTGCTGTAAAACCGCAGTTCCCTCCGTGCATACTGCGGCGCTGCCGCTGGTCAGCACGGTATCGAAGCCCAATGCGGCAGCGCGGCGGTAGGCGGACAGAGGGTCGCGCGAAACATCTATACAGCGGTGCAGCGTGCGCGGCAAATTGCCGCATGCGTCTATCATGGGCTGCAAGGCCGAGACATCCAACTCGCCGTCGGGCGTAAGCGCACCGATGACAAACCCGTCGGCACCGCATTGCCGCAAGGTTTTGATTTGTGCACACATCAATGCGATTTCATCGGGGGTGTAGAGAAAATCCCCTGCGCGCGGGCGCATCAGACAGCGAACGGGAATATCCCAACGGCGCTTGATTTGTACAAGCAATTCCGCATACGGGCTCAGCCCGCCAAGCGCCAGTGCGCTGCAAAACTCCAGACGGTCTGCTCCGCCCTGCACGGCGGCCTGTGCCGAGGCCAGGCTGTCAACGCATACTTCCAATACCTTTGCCATAGTGTCCACGTCCTTCCTGCTTAGTAATTATCTATTGTAGCACAGGCAGACGCAATGGGCAAGCAATCAGGCAGCCCGGCCACCGCGCACCACCCGCAGAGGCACCGAAACGGGTCGCTGTACGGTGTGTGCATCGGTGACTTGTGTTTCGGGCAAAAGCAGAATGCCGCAGACGGTGTTCAGCGCATATACGCAGCCGGCCCCGATGACGACGGCTGCCACAACAGAGATCGTGCCTTCAATGGCGCCGGAAATCAGCATCACTAAAACCAGAGCAGCTGCGCAGCCCACTACTTTGCAAAGCTCTTTTTTGATTTTGCCGGTGTTCATAATTGCTCCTCCTTAAAAATAGAAACCATACCGCAAATACGGTTTCCTATGAGATACTTTTTAATTCCGCAGTTGTTGTAAATTTATAGTACAACAACCAACGGTTGTTGTCAATAGGAATTTACAACTTATTTTTGATTTATTTTCGAGAATCCCCTTTACAAAAACTACAAGTGGTTGTATAATGATGACAAACAGAAGTGTCGCAGTCGATGGCTGCTTACCACATAAAAGGAGTTATTGGTATGTTTGCAGAACGCTTGAAGCAGGCCCGCAAGTCCAAACGGTACAGCCAGGCAGAAATTTCACAACTTTTGGGTGTGACGCAGCAGGCTGTCGGCAAATGGGAAACCGGCCGTTCCACGCCGGATCCCCAGACGATCGCGCGTTTGGCTGAAATTCTGGGCACCACAGCCGATGTACTGCTGGGACTGCAGCAGGATGCCGAAAACTCCCCTGTTGTGGGCCGCAATGCTTTCAGCCGCTATACACAGTGTGAGATACCTGTCATCGGCACGGTTCGCGCAGGCTACGGTG
>USNZ01000091.1 GCA_900556255.1 uncultured Oscillospiraceae bacterium | reverse complement strand
GGCGTCGGCAAAGGCGGGGATCTCGCCCGAAATGACAAACGGCAGTGCGCCAAAAGCCGACATCAGCACCCACACCAGTGCCACGATGGCCAAGCCGTCGCGGGCATAAATCGTGGTGTTTTTGGGGGTGCGCAGGCTGGCAGCCAGCCCCAGCAGCAGCAAAATGACCGCCGGCAGCAAAAACGCCGGCAGCATGTACCATTCCCCGTAAATGGCGGAGCACACCATCGGCAGCAGCATCATGGCTGCCTCCACCAAAAAGATGCGGCCCAGCACAAAGACGACCATTCTGTAATTCATAGCCGCCTCACTTTACAATGTCGCGCAGCGAGCGCAGGGTGGTATCGGTGGTGACGACCACCACGTCGTCCCCCGGCTGCAGGGCATCGTTGCCGGAGGGAATGACCGTCTTGTTGTTTTCGCGCACGATGCCGGCAAGCAGCAGCCCGTCCTTGAGGGTCAGATCCTTCAGCGGCACATTGACAAAGGGGAAATCGGCGCCGACGTTGAATTCCAGCGCCTCTACACGGCCGTTGACCAGACGGTGCAGCGTCTTGATGTTATCGGAATCGAAGCTGTTCTGCATGGCACGGACATAGCGCACGATGGTTTCGGTGGTGACGGACGCTGCCGAGACAACGCTGTCCACCAGCCCCTTGGCGGCGGCCAGATCGGCAAAGGAGGAACGGTTGATCTTGGCGATGACCTTGCAGTCAAACTGGGAGGCATACATAGCCAGAATAATGTTGGTTTCGTCCATGCCTGTCAAGGCGACAAAGGCGTCCATATCGGCCAGGCCTTCCTCGCTGAGCAGCTCACTGTCGGCACCGTCGCCGTGGATGACCAGTACGCCGGGGAACTTTTCGCTCATAGCCTGGCAGCGGGCAGCGTCGGAGTCGATGACGATCATCTTTTTCTGGATATCTTCCAGCTCACGCGCCAGATAGTAGGCCATGCGGCTGGCACCGACGATCATGACATTGCTGGCCTTGGCCCGGAACAGGTGCAGACGGCGGAAGAATTCTTCCAGGTCGCGGGTGGAGGCGGTCAGATAGATTTTATCCCCCGCCTCCAGCGTGAAGGAGCCACCGGGAATGATGGTTTCGTTGCCGCGCGCCACAGCGCAGATCAGGATCTTGACGCGGATATTGCGGTACAGGTCGGCCAGGGGCATACCCACCAGCGGGTTGTCGGCGGTGACGCGGTACTCGATCAGCTCAAAGCGCTGGCGGCAGAACTGCTCGCGCTTGATGGCGCTGGGAAAACGCAGCACACGGGCCATCTCACGCGCGGTGGCCTTTTCGGGGTTGACGATCATCGAAAGGCCCAGCTCATCGCGCATGAAGTGCAGCTGCTGCTCATATTCGGGGTTGCGGATGCGGGCAATGGTGTGCTGGGTGCCGATTTTTTTGGCGACCATGCAGGCAAGAATGTTGATTTCGTCGCTGGAGGTGGTGGCAATCAGCAGGTCGGCACCGTCTTCAAACGCCTCTTTCTGCACGTCATAACTGGCACCGTTGCCGGGTACGCCGCGCACGTCATAGATGTTGACAAAATTGTCGATCAGGGCGGCGTTTTGATCCACCACCACGATATCGTGTTTTTCTGCGGTAAGCTGTGCCGCCAAGGCACGGCCTACCTTGCCCAAACCGACGACCACGATCCTCATAAGAGATGCTCCTTTGTTGTTGCGCTAAGGCGCACACTTAGTAGTATACTGCCATTATAGCAAAGTGGCACAAAAAAGCAATAGGGCATTTTTTGACGTTTGTATAACTTTTTTGGGCCTGCTGCCGTGCGCCACACAAAATTTGCAAAAAGTGCTTGACTTTTGCCTTGGATATGTGGTAGAATCATGCTTGCAGTCAATGCTATGCGGAAGTGCTGGAATCGGCAGACAGGCACGTTTGAGGTGCGTGTGTCTATGACGTGTGGGTTCAAGTCCCATCTTCCGCACCAAAGGTAAGGGCGCAGGAACAAAAGTTCCTGCGCCCTTTTTGTTTGTCCCTCGTTTTATGTGGGGCAACCCGGCAGGTTGTGGCTGTGTTCCCGTTCACTCCTCGGTAAAATCCACCACAAGGCGGGCTTCGCTGGCGGCGATGGCAAGCTGCAGCTTGTTTTCCAGCCCTGTTTTTTGCAGCATATTGATGACGTGGTATTTCACCGTGGACGGCTCCACGCAAAGCTCCCGCGCGATGCCGCTGTACGACAGCCCGCGCACCAACAGGCGCAGCACACGCATTTCCGCCGGGGTGAACTCGCTGCTGGCTGCCAGACCGATTTTTACGCTGGGCGGCGCATCGGGGAAGATATGTGCCCCCTGCATCGTGCTGCGCACGACCTGCATCAGCGTGCCCTCGTCACCGTCCTTGTACCACAGGCTGTCCACACCGACCGCCTTGGCGCGCTTCAGTATCTCGTGGTCGATGAGAGATGTCACCACCACGATCTTAATATTCGGATGCGCCTTATGTATCTTTTCGGCGGCGGTCAGGCCGTTTTCGCGCTGGGCTGTCTGCACATCCATCAAAATCAGGTCGATGTCCTCGGTATCGCACAAAATCGGGGCCTCGGCTGCACCCGGTATGGACACAGCCAGGCGATAGCCATCCTCATTTTGGATATAGCTTTCCAGCAGACTGCGCACCAGCTTTTGGTCCTCAACGATCATTACTTGGATCATGTCCACTCCTCCTTATCCGGCAGGGTGATCTCCAGAACAAAATTCGGCAGGGAATGTACCGTCATGGTGCCCCCTGCTTTTTCTATGCGGCGGCGCAGGGAGGACAGTCCCCCGCCCTCCCGAACGGTCTTTGTCGGCGGCAGGCCATTGTTCTTTATGCACAGCTGCCACTGCTGCCCGCTGCGGGCGGAATCGGCGTACAGTTCGCTGGCACCGGCGTGGCGCACACAGTTGTAGGTACATTCCCGCAGAGCCAGCGCATACAGTTCCTTCGCGGTGCGCTGTGTCGGATATTCGCCGCACAGCCGTACCGCAACGCCCAATGCGGCGGCGCGTTTTTGTATGTGTTCCAGCGGGTCGTGTGCGGTATCCTCCTGTCCGGCACGGCATAAAAGATCGATGGATCGCTGCCATTCGGCAGCCTGACGGCGTATTTCTTCCAATTCCTGCCCATGGCGCAGGGCGCGCCGCGCCGCAATAAGGGTATGACCGATATCGTCATGCACCCGCATCTTCATTTTCAGAATTTCTTCCTCCCGCACAATGTCGGGCATGTTGTCGTACAGGCGTTTGGCGCGTCGGTTTGCGTCGGCAAGTCGCTCGTTTTCCTGGGCCAGCTCTGCATGCAGTGCCGCCTGGCGGCTGACGTCGAAGGCCATGACCTCGGTAAAAAAAACGCCCTGTTTGTCCGTTCCGTCGTGAAAAACAAAACGATACACCGTCCCGTCGGGAAACCGATAGATTCCGGTTGCCGCGTCCACCGGGCACACCCCGCCGCCGGGGCTGTGCAGCGCCTGCTGCAAATCTGCCAGCGTTTGCAGGTCACGCCCGCAGAGTATCGCCGCAATGCTCTGCATTTTGTGGTTGACCAGACGCAGCAGACCGTTGCGGTCAAAGCAGCAGATGCCTGCGGGCAGCGTGTCGAAGCTCTCTTTTACGGCATTGCGGGAAATCATGGGCAGCCTCCTTCCGGCAGGGACAGTGTCAGATACAAAAGGCCGTCCTCGTCCCATTCCGACTGCATGGCGGGAAAGTTCGGGATATTCAGCGGGTGGTTGACGCCCTGTATGCTGCAGCGGACAGTCCATCCCTGTCCGCTGTGCAAGGCGCAGAACAACAGGTTTTCCACGCCCGGCAGGGTGGCCTCCAGAATCGCCTCAAAGGCGTCGTAGATGGCCACGGCGCAGCTTGCGGGTATCTGCGCGGTCTCGCTGATTTGCACGGTACATTGTATGCCGCTGATGCGCAGACTCTCCGCCGATTCAAACAGACTCAGGCGCACCTCGGCGGTGTCGATGACGTCGGCCTTGTCGCAGACAAACACCAGGTTGCTGCGCCTTTTAATATAGGTACCCAGTATGACGATCTGCTTTAGCAGCCGCCGTGCGCTCTCGGCATCGGGGGCAGATTGCAGATCGGCAAGATGCTTCTGCATCAAGGCCAGCTGGCGGGCGGTGACGGTCTCGATTTGGTCGTACAGGCGGTTTTGTTCGCTCAACTGCAGCCACTTGGCCTTTTGTGCGGTCTCTGCCTGAATGATGTCCCCGATGTCGTTGAGTTCCTCCTGCGTAAGGCGCATCTGCTCCAGCAGGTCAGCCAGCTCAGTGATATCCTCCTGCCAGAAAACATAGCCGCCGGAAATCGTATGCCCATGCAGCAGGGTGTTGCGATCCGGCTGCACAGTGCCCGCGATTGCCTGACGCATACAGTCCTGCGTAAGCGGCGCGGCACGGGCCGAGCGCACGACCGTAGCAAACTGTCTGTCGGTGATGATGCCCTTGGCCGATGACACCTCAAAAAACGAGGCATAGCCGGAGTTGGATTGTATCAGCCCGCATTGGATACAGGCTTCATACGTTGCCGTGAAGGTCAGGCACTGCACAACCGTCATGTCCCCGGCTATCCTGCGCAGCCACGGAAATTGCAGTATATACAAAATGCCGTACACAAGCGCCACAGCAATGGGCAGCATCGGCAGCCACAGAAAACCTCCCGTGTGGGGGATGCGGCAGCGCCGTACCAGATAGACGACCGTAAACAGGCCGCAGAATAAAATCCACGCTATGCATAGGTAGTAGCCGACGCGGTAGGTGTAATCGGGATCATCGAGGGTTTTATACCCTAAGGGGAAAGCAAACACCATCTGGTGGAAGTCGTTGGTAAGCACCATCGTAAACAGCGCAACGGGCACAACAAATATGGCAAGGCGATACCGAAACAGCGGCCGCGTCTGCGAACGGTCAAGAAAAAACAGCGCGTAGACCGACAGCGTGGGAATCAACAGCATGGGTACATAATAGCTGTACCACAGATGGCGCAGCGCGGCGGGGGTCGTGGCGAAATCAAAACGGATCAGGCGCAAGTCCAGCCACAGCAGCATAAGCGCCGCCGAAAGCAGCAGGCAATTACGG
This sequence comes from uncultured Oscillospiraceae bacterium, assembly GCA_900556255.1. GTDB lineage: Bacteria > Bacillota > Clostridia > Oscillospirales > Ruminococcaceae > Gemmiger. Next base: position 716 of record USNZ01000091.1, on the reverse strand, counting down.
GTCTGCCTTTGCAGGATGCGCCACCAGACCGAAACACCCCACGCGCCGATAAGCGCATTGTACAGCAGTGTGCGCCACATTCCGGAATACGGCACATAGCACACCCGCATAACCACGGCGCAGGTTATCAGCGCCGTAACGGCAAGGGTCACATACAAATTGCGGTATTGTATCTTTGACATGGGATACAGTCCTTTCGGGCGAAACGGTTGGGGGGGAATATAGGGATACTTCCCTAATTATTATGGGGCATCCGGTCGTTTTTTGCAAGTATCTTACAAATATTTATGGAATAGTCCATAAAAACTATCCATTTGGTGGGGGCGCAAAAAGCGCCCGCGGTGTATGATAAAGATGACAGATAGCACATCCGGAAAGGGGGTCGTACCGTGCGTAGGATCGTTTTGGATGCACAGTATTCTGTGATGGCCCGCGCTTTGACAATGGCGCTGGAACGCCAAAGGCCGGATTTTCTGGTACAAAGCGTCGGCCCGCAAACGCAGGATATCGCAGAGTTGTGCCGTTCCTGCCGCGCAAATGTGCTGCTGATGGAGGTCTGCACCCGCGCCCCGCGCAGATTGTCGGACCGGCTGCTGCTGGCAGCAAGCCTGTGCGTGGGCTTCCCGGTGCTGCGCGACGGCCTGAACGGCCTGCGCGGACGGTCTTCTTCCGAGACGATGCCGGCGCTGGCCGCAGTAGCAGCGCTGGTGCAGGCG
>USNZ01000090.1 GCA_900556255.1 uncultured Oscillospiraceae bacterium | reverse complement strand
GTATGGGACATTATGCGGAGTCTCGCGCGTCCCGGTGATGGCGTGAGCCTTGCGGCGACGCAAGGCCAAGATAGATCGCCGTTTGATACAGAACCCGGCTTACGGTCCAGTCGTTTTTTGTGGGAAAATTGCGGCACATTTGCTTGAAATTTTTGGGCAAATGTGCCGTTTTTGCGTGGAATAATTGCATCTTAGCACAAATTGTGGTATACTGTAATGGCTTAGACGTAAAAAGGGGAGCATCTATGACTCAGCTGGAATATACGCTGCCGCCCGATGCGGCACCGCAGCGGCTCAACCTTTTTTTGCGCGCACAGGGCCTGACCGCCGGGCTGATCAAGTCAGTCAAATATGACGGCGGGGGCTTTTTCTGCGGCGATGCCTCGGTACATACAGACTATATCGTGCACCCCGGCCAGACTGTCCGCTTTGCGCTGCCGCCTGAGCAGCAGACCGACGTTGTGCCGCAGGATATCCCGCTGCACATCGCCTATGAAGATGATTTCGCCGCCGTGCTGGACAAGCCGGCGGGCATTGCCGTGCACCCCACGCTCAACTACCCCGACGGCACCTTAGCCAACGGCTGGCTGCACTATCTGCAAACGCAGGGGCGCAGCGGTGTGTTTCGCCCTGTGAACCGACTGGACAAAAACACAAGCGGCCTTGTGTTGTGCGCCCAAAACGCCTTCGCAACCCCCGCACTGGCCGCCACGGCGCAAAAGACCTATCTGGCGGTCGTGACGGGTCGGCTGCCGCAAAGCCACGGCTATATCGAGGCCCCCATCGGCCGACAGGGGGATTCTATCATCGGCCGATGCGTCACACCGAACGGCAAATACAGCCTGACCGAATACACCGTGCTGGCGGGAAACGACCGCTGCACACTGGCGGCCTGCCGGCTGCACACCGGCCGTACCCACCAGATTCGGGTGCACATGGCCTATATCGGCCACCCGCTGGCAGGGGACAGCCTGTACGGCGGCCCCATGCAGGACATCGCCCGTCAGGCGCTGCACTGCGCCGTTATGCGCTTTCAAAATCCCTATACCCATGCGCCCGTGCGGGTGCAAAGCGCACTGCCGCCCGATATGGCAGCGCTGCTGGAAAAAGAAGGGCTGCTTGACAAATGGCAGCCGGATGCGCTATAATGCAGCATTTGCGGGGCATAGCGCCCCCTGAAACAGATAAAGGAGCTACTTGTTTTGAACCCTACGCAAACAGAACATCAGGCTGAAGGCCGTACACAAAAGCCCGACATAAAGCAGCGCATGGTCGCCTTCTGGGTCGATAATGCGGTGGGTGATTTCCTGTACCGCATCGGTTTCCTGTTTGAATATGTGCTGGTCTGCCTGGGCCGCAAGGTCTATACGGTGGTGCGCGGCTTTGCCGTCACGGTGCGCAACCTGCTGGCCATGATCCTGCGTCCCATTCTGCTGGGCCTTATCACCCTGCTGGAGGATCTGCTCAGCCCGTTTATGCACATGGTCACGGGCTTTAAGCATATTCGGGAACTTCCCCAAACGCTGGAGGAGCAGTCCGACACCGAACTGCAGCCGCGGGAGATCCGCATTGCCAGGATTAAATATTTCTTCCGCGGTGTCAGGCGCTATCTGCCCACGGTCTGGACGGCGGCCACCTACTTTTTCCCGGCGTTGGCGGCAGCCGCGCTGGTCATGGTGGTGCGCCGCGGTTTAAGCCTGCAATTTGTGCTGGAAGTACAGGTCAACGGCGAATCCGTCGGCTATGTGGCCAGCGAACAGGTGTTTGAAAAGGCCCGTGACGATGTGCAGGGCCGTATCCTTACGGCCGAGCGCCTCTTGCAGGGCACCGACGACGCCAAGACCGACTGGGAGGTAAACCCCACCTTTACGCTGGCCGTGGCAAGGCAGACGATGACCGAACGGGAAATCGCCAACGCCATCCTGAAAACCGCCAGTGACGAGATCGTCAACGCCACGGCTGTGTACATCGACGATGAGCTGCAGTTTGTCACCACCGAGGGTGACCATCTGCGCAGCTATCTGGAAAACATCAAGGCCCCGTATGAGGACGCGTTTGATGCATCGGTAACAACTGCTTTTGTCCATGATATCCGCATGGTGGACGGCGTGTTCCTGCAGAAATCCGTCAGCTCCTATGCCGATGTTATCAAGGCGTTAAATCAGGGCGCAGGCCTTACCCAGTATACCGCCCACGAGGGCGACACCGTGCAGGATGTGCTGGATGCCACCGGCGTCAGCTTTGACTCACTGGCACAGATCAACCCGGAACTGCACACGCTGGATCAGGAAATTCCGGAAGGCACTACGCTGGTGACGGGGGCCGTCAACGCCGACCTGCTCAAGGTCAAGGTCGTGCGCTATGACACCGAGACCATTCCCGTTGCCTACGAGACCGAAAACTCCACCTCGTCCGAGTATGCCTACGGTAAGGTGGTCGTTGTGCAGGACGGCGTGGAGGGTACGGCTGACATCACCTACGAAACGACTTACATCGACGGTGAGCCTGTGGATCGTCAGGCGGTGGAATACACGGTCATTACCCAGCCCGTCAATGAGATCACCATCACCGGCACCAAGCTCAAAACCGGCATGGTGGCGCAGGTCGGCTCCGGCAGCTTTATGTGGCCGGTGCCCGGTTACAGCTATGTCAGCCGTTGGGCCAGTCTGCCCGGCGGACACCGCGGCGCGGATATCTGCGCGCCCTACGGTACGCCCATTCTGGCGGCGGACTCCGGCTCTGTGGTGGCGGCGGGCTGGCACTGGTCCTTCGGCAACTATGTCGAAATCGACCATGGCAACGGCTACCGCACGCTGTATGCGCACATGTCCAGCATCGGTGTGACACAGGGGCAGGCTGTAACGCAAGGGCAGGAGATCGGCAAAGTCGGCTCCACGGGTAACTCTACGGGCAACCACTGCCACTTTGAGGTATCCAGCGGCGGCACACTGATCAGCGCGCGCCAGTTCTTCCCCGGCATGTAAGAAATGTTATTTTCGGAAAAGCCGCAAAATCTTTGCGGCTTTTCTGCCGACAGGACTTTTCAAGCCGAAAAAATTGGTGTATAATAAAATGCGTATAATCATGTAAGATATAGCGATTTTGCCGTGCAGCACAGGGCTGTGGGCAGCCGGCAGCACAAAGGAGAGCTATCTTGGAAAAATATGTCATTCACGGCGGGAAACCGCTGTCGGGCGAGGTCGTTATCGGCGGCGCCAAAAATGCGGCGGTCGCCATTTTGCCCGCCACCATTTTGGCGGGGGGCAAATGCCTGATTGAAAACCTGCCTTGCATCAGCGATGTTATGGCATCGCTGCAGATATTGAGCGAGCTGGGGGCCGACATCCGCATGGTCACCCGCAATATTTACGAAATCGACACCACCAACATCAACAGCACCGAGGTGTCCAACGAGCTTTCGCGCCAGATGCGCGCCAGCTATTATTTCCTGGGTGCACTGCTGGGACGGTTCGGTTCCGGCCAGGTGGCCATGCCCGGCGGCTGCAATCTCGGCCCGCGCCCCATTGACCAGCACCTGAAGGCCTTTACCGCTTTTGGAGCCGAGGACTCGGTGGAGTACGGCCAGATCCGCGTCAAGGCCGACCGTTTGGTGGGCAGCCATGTGTTTTTTGACACCGTGTCGGTGGGCGCTACCATGAACGCTATGCTGGCCGCCGCCACGGCACAGGGCACCACCGTGCTGGAAAACGTTGCGCGTGAGCCGCATATCGTCGATTTGGCCAACTTCCTGAACATGATGGGGGCCGATATCCACGGTGCGGGTACCGATGTCATCAAAATTCATGGCGTCAAGCAGCTGCACGGCTGTAACTATTCCATTATCCCTGACCAGATCGAGGCGGGCAGCTACATGGTGGCCGCCGCCATCACAAAGGGCGATGTGACGCTGCGCAACGTTACCCCGAAGCACCTGGAGCCGATTACCGCCAAGCTGCGGGCAGCCGGCTGCGATATTGAAGAATATGACGATGCACTGCGCATCCGCCGCACCGGGGATTTACACCCGCTGAAGATCAAGACCATGCCGCACCCCGGTTTCCCCACCGATATGCAGCCCCTGATGACCACACTGCTGACGATGGCGGACGGAACCTCCATCGTGACCGAGGGAATCTGGGAAAACCGCTTCCGCTATGTGGATGAGCTGCTGCGCATGGGCGCAAATATCCAGGTGGATGGGCAGGTGGCTGTGATCGAGGGCGTTAAGAAACTGCGCCCCGCGCCGCTGCGCGCGACCGATCTGCGCGCCGGTGCCGCCATGGTCATGGCAGCACTGTCAGCTGACGGCATCAGCGAGGTGGATGAGACGATCCACATTGAGCGCGGTTACGAAAACATCGTCGAAAAATTGCAGCTGCTGGGCGCGGATATTCGCCGCGTCGAGACACCCCCCAACGCCATCAACCGCGCTATGTAACCGTAATATTTCCGGGCCGACCCTTTGCGGCGGCCCGTTTTTTGTGCGCCCGTCAAAGAAAGAGGACCCATCTATGGCACTGTTTACTACGCTGTACTCCGGCTCCTCCGGCAACTGCGCCCTGGTTCGCTCCGGGCAGCAGTATCTGCTGGTGGATATGGGAAAAAGCTGCCGGACTACGCTGTCGGCACTGAAAACACTGGAGCTTCCCGTCAGTGACTGCGCAGGTATCCTGCTGACCCACGAGCACTCGGACCATGTTTCGGGGCTGGACACCTTCTTAAAAAAGCACCCGTTGCCGGTATACGGCTGCGCCGATACGCTGGATACGCTGGAATCGCGCGGGACGCTGCCCCCCGCGGTGGAGGCAACGGCCATTGACGGGCAGACGGTGAATATCGGCGGCTTTACCGTGACCTGTTTCCCCACCAGCCACGACGTGCCCTGCTGCGGTTACCGTATCCGCACACCCGACGGCCGCGTTATGGCACTGGCTACCGACTTGGGCGTGCTGACCGAGGTGGTCATTGACAACCTTTCGGGCTGCGATCTGGTGGCCTTGGAGGCTAACTACGACGCCTTCAGCCTACACGGCGGACCGTACCCCTACTACTTAAAGGTGCGCATCGCCAGCGACCGCGGACATCTGGACAACAAGGCCTGTGCTGCCGAGATTCTGGACCTGATTCAGGACGGCTGCAAGAAGTTTGCGCTGTGCCATCTCAGCCAGACCAACAATTCCCCCGAACTGGCACTGACCACTGTCTACAACGTGCTGCTGGCAGCCGGCATCCAGCCGGGCCGCGATGTGCTGATCCAGGCGCAGGAGCGCAATGAGGTCAGCCCGTACATCGAGTTTTAAGGAGGGTGTGTATGCAGAACATTGATCTGATCTGCATCGGCAAGATGAACGCTGCTTACTTCGCCGCCGGGGTCGAGGAATATCGCAAGCGGCTGGGCGGGTTCTGCAATTTCCGTATCATCGAATTGCCGGAGTATGCCATTGCCGATAAGAACGCCGGCGACAAGCAGATCGCCAAAGCCCTGCAAAAAGAGGCGGACGCCATTCTTGCCTCGGTGCGCAAGGGGGCGTATCTGGTGGCATTGTGCGTGGAGGGCAAGCAGATTTCCAGCGAGGAACTGGCCGAAATGCTGGCGCAGCGCGCGGGCAGCGGGGTAGGGGATATCGCCTTTGTCATCGGCTCCTCCCACGGGCTGGACGACCGCGTCAAGCAGGTTGCCAAGGCGCGCATCAGCATGGGGCGCATCACGCTGCCCCATCAGTTGGCACGCCTTGTGCTGACAGAGCAACTTTACCGCGCCTGCACCATCAATGCAGGAATGAAATACCACAAATAACTGCAAAAAAGCCCGCGCCTTTGCGAACCG
>USNZ01000089.1 GCA_900556255.1 uncultured Oscillospiraceae bacterium | reverse complement strand
AGTAGAAGCCGTTGCCGGAAACGCGGCCGGCGGCATCCAGATCGATGCCGTTGAAGCTCTCCATAATATCAACGTGGTAGGGGATGGGGTAGTCGGGCACGACAGGATCGCCGAAACGCTGGACCTCGACATTGTGGCTGTCATCGGGGCCGATGGGCACACTGGGGTCGATCATCTGCGGGATGGTGTACATGATCTCCTGGATTTTGGCCTGCAGCTCGTCCTCTTTGGCCTCCAGCTCTTTCAGGCGGTCGGCCTGCGCGGTGACCTGTTTCTTGACCTCCTCGGCCTCGGCTGCCTTGGCGGGGTCCTTCTTGGCCTGACCCATCAGCATGCCGATCTGCTTGGACAGCTTGTTGCGGTTGGCGCGCAGGTCGCTGGCCTCACCGATGGCGGCGCGGTACTCGGCGTCCAGGCGAATGACCTCGTCCACCAGGGGCAGCTTGCTGTCCTGGAACTTCTTGCGGATATTCTCCTTGACAAGCTCGGGGTTTTCGCGTACAAAACGGATGTCTAACATGATACTTTACACTCCTCGTATTGGTAAAATATGGCATCTATACTTTTAGTCCTGCCGTTCGGGGTCATACTGCCCCAAAAGGCTGACGAACTGCTGCAGCATCTCGTCGCTGTAAAAGTCGATTTTCAGCGAGCCTTTGCCGTCCTTGTAATCGACATGGACCTCGCTGCCGGTGACTTCTTTCAGCGCGGCCTCGATCTCCACCGCGCGCTTGGGGCGGTTAAAGGGGTCGGCCTTGGGCTTGGGCGGTTTGGGCGGCTTGGACAGCTTTTTGCAAAGGGCTTCGGTCTGGCGGACGTTCAAGCCTTTTTCGGCAATTTCCTTGGCGGCGTCCTGCATCAGCCCGGCGCTGGGCAGGCCCAGAATGACCTTGGCGTGTCCGGTGGAAAGCTGCCCGCCGCGCACCTGGGTGCGCACGTCATCGGGCAGGGTGAGCAGACGCAGGCTGTTGGCAACGGCGCTGCGGCTTTTGCCCAGTCGCTTGGCGGCGGTTTCCTGCGTTAAGCCGTACTTTTCAATCAGCTGCTTGCAGCCCTCGGCGACCTCGATGGGGTCTAAGTCCTCGCGCTGCAGGTTTTCGATCAGCGCCAAGGCGGCGGCCTGCTCGTCGGTGACGTCCTTGATCAGAACGGGCACCTCGTCCAGACCCGCCAGCCGCGCGGCGCGCCAGCGGCGCTCGCCCGCGATGATAATGTACCCTGTGCCCAGCTTTTTGGGGCGCACGGCGATGGGCTGCAGCAGGCCGTTTTCGGTGATGCTGGCGGCCAGCTGGTTCAGCGCATCCTGGTCAAAATGCTTGCGGGGCTGCTCGGGGTCGGGTTCGATCTCCCGCAAAGGCAGGGTGGAAACGCCCGCATCGTCGCCGGTCGTTTCGGGCAGGTCGGCAAACAGGGTGTCCAGACCCTTGCCAAGCCCGCCCAGCTTTTTCTTTGCCATAGGCACCTCCTGTGCGGTTTAGTGTTCGTTGTGAGTTAAAAATTCCCGCGCCAGCTCCATGTACGCCTCGCTGCCCTTGCCGTTCGGCTCATAGAAATTGATGGGCATACCGAAACTGGGCGCCTCCGACAGGCGGACAGAACGGGGGATGACCGCCTTGTACACCTTGTCGCCGTAGTATTTTTTGACCTGCGCGACGACCTGCATCGTCAGGTTCAGCCGCCCGGAGTACATCGTGAACAGCACGCCCTCGATGTCCAGGTAGCGGTTGTACTTTTTGCGCACGATTTTTAAGGTGTTCATCAGCTCGGTCAGGCCCTCCAGCGCAAAATATTCGCACTGCAGGGGAATCAGCACCGTGTCGCTGGCGCACAGACCGTTGACGGTCAGCAGGTCGAGGGACGGCGGGCAGTCGATGAAGATGTAGTCGTACAGCGGCACGATGGGCGCCAGCACGCTGCGCAGACGCATTTCGCGCCGAGGCAGGTTGACCAGCTCGACCGCCGCGCCCGCCAGCTGTGTGTTGGACGGCAGCAGGTCGGCGTTGTACTCGGTCTTGACAATGGCGGAGCGCACATCATCGTCGTCGATCAGGCAGGTGTACACGTCGGCGTCCAGCTTATTTTTGGACACGCCATAGGCGCTGGTGGTGTTGCCCTGCGGGTCCAGATCGACGATCAGCACCCGTTTGCCCAGCGCAGCCACGCAGGACGACAGGTTGACGGCAGTCGTGGTTTTGCCCACGCCGCCCTTTTGGTTTGCCACTGCAACGACCTTTGCCACCTTATTGACCTCCTAAAAAACGCAGAAATAGATGTACAAACTTATTATAGCACATTGCGCGGGCATAAAAAAGGGGCAAACACAAAAAATCCCCCGCAAATGTTCCACGTGGAACAATTGCGGGGGAACTATAGAGAGAAAGCCTTCTCCCTTGGGGAGAAGGTGGCGCGGCACGCGCCGGATGAGGGGGAAATGTCCGGGAGTTACCCCCTCATCAGTCGGCTACGCCGACAGCTTCCCCCAGAGGGGGAAGCCATAGCGGTAAAGCCTTCTCCTTTGGGGAGAAGGTGGCGCGGCACGCGCCGGATGAGGGGGAAATGTCCGGCAGGCTCCCCATCATCAGTCACCTGCGGTGACAGCTTCCCCCAAGGGGGGAAGCCATAGCGGTAAAACCTTCTCCCTTGGGGAGAAGGTGGCGCGGAACGCGCCGGATGAGGGAAAAATGTCCGGGAGTTACCCCCCCCCTCATCAGTCGGCTACGCCGACAGCTTCCCCCAGAGGGGGAAGCCATAGCTTTATTCATCACACTTTTACCTCAAAACATTCCTCCTCCGCCGCATCCTCGGATTTTACCGGTATCCGCACCGTATACTCCAAACACCCGTCGCGCTTGTCGCAGCGGGTCGTGGCGGCAATGCCCTTTTGCGTCATCAAGTCCACCGCGTGCTGCAGGGTGTTCACAAAAAAACGCACGTCGCGCACCATCGGCGTCACTTTGCGGCAGGGGCTGGGGGAGGTAGGGTTCGCCAGCATGGCGTCCACCAGTTTGTCGGCCTGGCGCACACTCATATTGTCGCGGGCGATTTTTTCCAGCGCGGCGGTGCGGCGGCCTTCGGGCAGGCGCAAAACGGCGCGGGCATGCCGTTCCGAAAGATGGTGCACCATGCACAGCTCCTGCTGTTCGGGCGTCAGCGTCAGCAGACGCAGCTTGTTGGCCAGTGCGGGCTGGCTCAGCCCCAAGCGGCGGGCAGCCTCCGCCTGCGTACAGCCCCACAGCCGAATGACCTCCTTAATGCCGCGCGCCGTGTCAAACGGGTCCAGCTGGCTGCGCTGCAAATTTTCCAGCAGTCCCAGCGCCGCCGACTCGGAATCATCAAAATCCGCCAGAATCGCGGGGATCTTTTCCAGCCCCGCCAACCGGCAGGCGCGCAGACGGCGCTCGCCCGCCACAAGCTGGTATTTGCGCAGCCCCACCCGCCGCACACTGATGGGCTGCAGCAGCCCGTTTTGCACAATGCTGACCGCCAGGGCGGCGATCTCGTTTTCGTCAAATACGGTGCGCGCCTGATACGGCGACGGCTCGATGCAATCGGGCGGCAGCATGAGCACCCGTCCCTGTTTTTGCAGTTCTTTCTTTGCCATTTTCTGCATCCTCCCAACAAACAAATAAAAAATGCTATGCCTTTTTTCGTAAAAAGCATAGCATAAATGGCAAAAAATGGAAACTAAAATCGTTCGCGCAAAACCGCGCGGTTTCGCGGTTTTACAGCGGCTTTTTTGCAATTTTTCCGCCGTTTCGGGGGTAAACGGTCGGAGTTTGCGATATTTTTTTGCACAGCACCAACCCGCGGGCGCTGCCGTCGGGCAGGGTAAAGGTGCGGGTCTCGGCGTAGGCACCGCCCAGTTTCTTCAAGGCGTTGGCACCGGCCTTGGCCTCGGCCTCGGCTTCGGGGCCTTTCATTGCCAAAAACACGCCGCCGACCTTGACCAGCGGCAGGCAGTACTCGCACAAAACGGGCAGCGCTGCCACGGCGCGGGCGCCGGCAATGTCGAACTGCTCGCGCCAGATTTTGCGGGCGGCCTCCTCGGCGCGCTCCTTGGCAAACTCAACGCCGGTCAGCCCCAGCTCGGCGCAGGCGTAGCGCAAAAAGTCCACGCGCTTGCCGGTCGGCTCCATCAGGGTCAGCTGCAGGTCGGGCTTGTAGATTTTTGCCACAATGCCGGGAAAGCCCGCGCCGGTGCCGACGTCCACCATCTTGCCCTGCACCTCGGGCTGGGCGGCGAACAGCAGGCTGTCGGCAAAGTGGCGGTCCTCGATGCCTTCGGGGCTGGTGATGGCGGTCAGGTTGACCTTTTGGTTATAGTCCACCAAAATTTCGGCGTAGCGGTCCAGCAGGTCCAGCTGGGCGGGGGAGAGCGTAATGTTCCACGTGGAACATTTTTCGGCAAGGCGGGTTTTGTTTATCATAGCGTTTCTCCGTTTTGTGTGCGGTTGGCTTTCAGCAAAATCAGGCTCAGCTGGGCAAGGTCGCTGGGGGACACGCCGGGGATGCGCCCGGCCTGCGCTAAGTTGCGCGGGCGGATCTTTTGCAGCTTTTCGCGCGCTTCCAGGGTCAGCATTTCCAGCGGCGCGTAGTCAAAATCTTCGGGGATGGCAACGCCCTCGTGGCGGCGGATGTCGCGGATGATGCGTTCCTCGCGCGCGATGTAGCCAGCGTAGCGGATCTCGGTTTCGATGCGCTGCGCCATGGCGGGGGTGATGCCCTCGCCCGCGCCGATCAGCTGGGTAATCATTGCGTAGCTTACGGCAGGGCGGCGCAGCAGTTCCAGCGCGGTGCCGCCGCTTTCGCCCAGCTCGGCATCGGCGGGTGCCAGGGCGCGCAGGTCTGCCATCTTAACGCGGGTGGTTTCCAGCCGCTTGAGTTCCTGCTGCTTGATTTCGCGGTCACGGCAGAAGGCTGCCCAGCGCGCATCGTCCACCAGCCCGTATTCGCGGCCGATGGGGGTCAGGCGCTCGTCGGCGTTGTCCTGGCGCAGACTCAGGCGGTATTCGCTGCGGCTGGTCATCATGCGGTAGGGGTCCATCACGCCCTTGGTCACAAGGTCATCGACCAGCGTGCCGAGGTAGCTGGTGTGGCGTGCCAAAACCAGCTCGGCCTTGCCCAGCGCGTGGCGGGCGGCGTTCAGGCCGGCAAGCAGACCCTGGGCGGCGGCCTCCTCGTAGCCGGAGGTGCCGTTGAACTGCCCCGCGCCGTACACACCGGCGGCGACTTTGCTTTCCAGCGTCGGCTTTAAGGTGGTGGGGTCAACGCAGTCGTACTCGATGGCGTAGGCGGGGCGCATGATCTCGATGTTCTCGAAGCCCCGAATGGCGCGGTACATTTCGTTCTGCACACACTCCGGCAAGCTGGACGAAAGCCCCTGCAGGTACATTTCCTCGGTGTCCTCGCCGCAAGGCTCGACAAAGATGGGGTGGCGTTCTTTTTCCTTAAAGCGGACGACCTTATCCTCAATGGACGGGCAGTAGCGCGGCCCCACGCCTTGGATGTCGCCGCCGTACAGCGGCGAACGGTGCAGATTGTCCAGAATGATGCGGTGCATTTGGGGGTTGGTGTAGGCGATGTAGCAGTCCACCTTGTTGTGCATGGGTGTGCGCGTCAAAAAGCTGAAGGGCTGCAGCTCGCTATCGGGGTCGCCGGGCTGGCGTTCCAGCTTGGAAAAATCAATGCTGCGGCGGTGTACGCGGGCGGGGGTGCCGGTTTTGAAGCGGCGCAGCGTAAAGCCCTGCGCGACAAGGCTTTGGGTCAGCGCGGTGGCGGCGTGGGTGCCGTCGGGGCCGCTGTCGTAGTGGGCTTCGCCCACAAAAATGCGCCCGCCCAGGCTGGTACCGGTGGCAATGACCAGCGCCTTGCAGG
>USNZ01000088.1 GCA_900556255.1 uncultured Oscillospiraceae bacterium | reverse complement strand
GCAGTTTATGGAATGGTGTGCGGAGGGTCCTGCCACCTATCCCCAACGCAAGGAGTTGTTTGAAACGCAGAAGGCGCATATGGAGGAGGAAATCGCGCGGATGAACCGCACGCTGGATATGCTGAAGTTCAAATGCTGGTACTATGAACAGGCAATCCGGGACGGAAATGAGAAAAAGCTCGCCGCTATGATTCCCGACGAGCTGCCGGAGGACATTCGTGCAATCTACGACAGCTCCCACAAAAAATAATACCCCTGCCCCTTTGCGTTGCTTCCTGTCAGGATCACGGCCCTTTGCCAACAAAAGCCCGCATATCTGCGTAAGATATGCGGGCTTTTGATTTATAAAAATATTGCTTTACGAAGTTTATACGAACTGCCACCCGTGCGCCAGCAGCCCCAGCAGGAGCAGGTGTGCGGGGTAAAAGGCATAAAAGAAAAGTGCATTCTGCCGCCCGCGCTGCCCTGTGTAGGTGTCCAGCAACAGGACGTCGGGCAGGGCGAAAATTTCTAAAAAGCCTGTCAGGCACAGGGGCAGCAGTGCGGCGGCATAGCCGACATTGCGTTTGGCAAAAAGCGGCGGCAAAACGTAGAATAATACGATAGTCATTACACCTGCGGCGCCGTAGTCGGTACCCAAAAATTCCGCTAAAAATGCCAAGGCGGCAGCGGCAGCGCCGCCCAACACCGTTGCGGAGGGGGCAGCTTGCCCAAAGCGGGCTTGCAGGGCGCGCAGAATTTGCAGCACCAAAAAGCCCAGCAGCAGCGTAAACAGGACATTGTTGGCGTGTCCCGCGTCCCGCCAGCGGCCCAGTGTGGCATAGTTGAATGCAGGCTCGGATAGCAGCGCAAAGCCCAGCAGTCGCAGGGCGTAGCGGCGCGGATGGGACGTGTGGCGCACACCTTCGGCAAGCAGAAAGCAGTAGATCGGAAAGGACATCCGCCCGATGCACCGCAGCACAAGATATACGGCCGCTGCTGTGGGGTCGGCAAGGTGCGGCTCCAGCAGGACGGCCCCGATATGATCCAGCAGCATGGTAAGCATGGCAAACCATTTCAGCCCGCTGCCGGAAAGTGAAAAACCTGTGGGCAAGCGATCCCCTCCTTTCTTTATATCTATAATATTACACTGCGGCGGGAAAAAACGCAATTGTGAATTTTTATTGACATTGCTTGTAATTTTGTGCGTACTGTGGTATACTAACCAAAAATATAAGGCGGCACCGCATAAATTGCCGTGCGCCGCAAGAGTGGAAAAGAGGTTTTGACAATGTCTTTGCTGAAAAAGCTGGTTGGCCTGGCTGTGGGTGCTGCCGCTGTGGGCGCTGCTGCCTATCTTTTGAACCGTGACGAGCATACCGAGGAGTACGAGCATATTGTGGGCCCGGAGGATGAAGTCGAGACCGATTCCGCCGAGCCCGCTGAGGATGCGTCTGCCGCGGCGGAAACCCCTGCCCCCGCAGACCCTGAGAACGTGCCTGCCGAGGCCGAGGACGCCGCTGCCGAAGTGCAGCCTGCCCCCGCCAAGACGGACGAGACTCCCATCGTCAACCCGGTAGAGCTGGGCGCGGTGGAGGTTCCCAAGACCGAGGACGGCAAACTGGACGCAACCAAGATTGCCGACCCCGCCGATTTCGGCGACTGGGAAGAACAGGGCTGCAAGGGCTGATATCACGCTGAACGGGCGCATCTTTGCTTTTTGGCAAGGGTGCGCCTTTTTCATCAAATTAGCACTTTACAACTTTACTGCGCTAAAGTATAATGGAAAAATAGAGGATAGGAGAGGCAGGATATGGATCTGCAAAATTTTACCCCCGCCGAGCGCGCAACCTTTACGCTGCGCGCCTTGTATGAGCAGGCCGGTTACCGCAAGTACCGCTGCTCCCGCTTTGAGGAGTACGCCCTGTATCAGGAGTACAATCGTTTTTTGCCGGACACCCAGGTGGTGACCTTTACGGATCTGGACGGAAAGCTGCGCGCCATAAAGCCCGATGTTACGCTAAGTATTGCCAAGACCGCGCAGCCTGCCCCCGGGGAATGCAAGCGCTTTTATTACAATGAGGAAGTCTGCCGCCCCAGCCGCGAAAGCCACACCTTCCAGACCATACGGCAGATGGGGCTGGAATGTATGGGTGCGGTGGATGCCGCTGTCCAGGCCGAGACCGTCGGGCTTGCGTTGCAGAGTCTGGCGGCGCTGGGGGTTGCCACGGTGCTGGAAATCAGCCATATGGGCTTTGTGACGGGGCTTTTGGACGCGCTGAACATCGAGCCTGCGGTACGGGGACGGTTGCTGGAATACCTGCGGAGCAAAAACGGACACGAACTGCGCCGCGCCGCCGAAAAATTCGGCCTGTCCACTGCGGCAGCCGACAGCTTGTGCGGCCTTTTGGCGCTGCACGGTGCCCCCGCCGAGGTGCTGCAGAAAGCGGAAACCTGCTGCCTGTGCGAAACCCAGCGCAGCGCTTTGACCGAGCTGCGGCAGCTGGTGGACACCCTGCCGGCGCAGGGCTGCGAGCTTCGGCTGGACCTGAGTATGGCGGACGAGATGGACTACTACAACGGGCTGGTGTTTGTCGGCTATGCGGCGGGCATCCCCTGCGCGGTGCTGAAGGGCGGCCGCTATGACTACCTGATGCAGCGCTTTACCCCTACCGCGAACGCCATCGGCTTTGCCATGTACCTGGACGAGCTGGAACGCCTGGCGGCTCCCCTGCCCCCCGTGCAGCAAAAGCAGCCCGAAAAAATCTGGCTGAACATCGCCCTGCCCAAAGGCCGTTTGGGCGATACCATGTATAATTTGCTGGCAGATGCGGGGTACAGCGCCGACGAGGATTACAACGACACCCGCAAGCTGGTAGTGGAAAACCCCGCCGCGGGCGTGAGGTACTTTTTGGTCAAGCCCAGCGATGTTGCCATCTATGTGGAACACGGCGCGGCGGACATCGGCTTTGTGGGCAAGGATATTTTGACAGAATCCGCTGCCGATGTGTACGAGCTGCTGGACACGGGACTGGGAAAATGCCGCATGTGTGTGGCAGGCCCCAAGCAGTTTGTCGACGATGAGAGCCGCGCTTTGCGGGTGGCAACCAAGTTTGTGAACATCGCCCGCGACCACTACGAGCGCCGAGGGCGGGATATTGACATTATCAAGCTGAACGGCTCCATTGAGCTGGCGCCGATTCTGGGGTTGTCGGACGTGATCGTGGATATTGTCGAAACCGGCACGACCTTAAAGGAAAACGACCTGACCGTGTTGGAGGAGTTTATGCCCATCTCGGCACGGTTTATCGCCAACAAGGCGAGCTACAAGTTCAAATATCAGCGTGTTACCGAACTTTTACAAAAAATGAAGGAGGCGCTTGCCCAATGATTCGCCTGTATGATTTTGATGAAGTACGCCCTGAGGACATCCTGAACCGCGATATCCGCGCCGAGGCCAACGTGGAAGCCGCCGTAGATGCCATTATTGCCGATGTCCGCGCGCGCGGCGATGCGGCGTTGATCGACTACGCTGCTAAATTTGACCATGCGCAGCTGGACAGCGTGCGGGTGAGTGCGCAGGAGATCGAGGACGCCTTTGCCCTGCTGGAAAAGGACGACCCGACGTTTATTACCACCCTGAAAATGGCTGCGGAGAATATCCGCCGCTTCCACGAGCAGCAGCTGCACAAAAATTTTATTATGACCGACCGTCCCGGCATTGTGCTGGGGCAAAAATACACCCCCATCCAACGCGCGGGCGTGTATGTGCCGGGCGGCACGGCGGCGTACCCGTCCACCGTTTTGATGGACGTTATCCCCGCCAGGGTTGCGGGCGTGAAGCAAATTGTGATGATGACCCCTGCCGGGCGCGACGGCAAGGTGAACCCCAACATTCTGGCGGCGGCGGTCATTGCGGGCATTGACTGCATCTTCAAAAGCGGCGGCGCACAGGCGGTGGCCGCCCTGGCCTACGGCACCGAGAGCGTACCCGCCGTGGATAAAATCGTCGGCCCCGGCAACATTTATGTGGCCACTGCCAAGCGCAAGGTGTTCGGCAAGGTGGGCATTGATATGATCGCAGGACCGTCGGAAATTCTGGTGCTGGCGGACGGAAGCTGCAACCCTGCCTGGGTGGCCGCCGACATGCTGAGCCAGGCCGAGCATGATAAGCTGGCCAGCCCCGTGCTGGTGACTGACAGCGCCGAATTGGCCAAGGCTGTGCAGGCAGAGTTAGAGGTGCAGATCCCCGGGCTGCCGCGCGCCGCCATTGCGCGGGAGAGCGTGGACACCAACGGCAAAATTATTGTGACCGATGATATGAACAAGGCCATTGAGGCGGTGAACATCATTGCACCGGAACATCTGGAAATTTGCGTGGACGACCCCTTTGCGGTGCTGAATAAAATTCAGAACGCGGGCAGCATTTTCCTGGGCAAAAACGTGCCCGAGGCCTTGGGCGACTACTTCGCCGGGCCAAACCACACCCTGCCCACCAGCGGCACGGCGCGGTTCAGCAGCCCCTTGGGCGTGGACGATTTCGTCAAGAAGTCCAGCTTTATCTACTACACCCGTGAGGCACTGGGCGAGGTGCAGGGCCGCATTGCCGATTTTGCCGAGCACGAGGGCCTGCATGCCCACGCCAAGAGCGTGACCATTCGGTTCGAGGAGTGAAAGCCGCAAGAAAACACCCGCGCTTGAAGGAATACGATTGCGCAAATCATAAAGGCGTGGAGATACCTGATTGCGCGAGATGTCGGAGAAAGCATCTGGCAGGCTTCCTTTTATGACCATGTGGTGCGGGATGAGATTGCGTATCAGGAAATTTGGCAGTACATCGACGCAAATCCTGCCCGGTGGCTGCAAGACCGTTTTTACAGCGAGGAGGACGACCCATGAGCCGCTATTTTACCAAAACGCTGTCGGCGCTGGAACCGTATGTGCCCGGCGAGCAGCTGAAACTGCAAAATCTTGTCAAGCTCAACGCCAACGAAAACCCCTATCCCCCCTCCCCTGCGGTGGCACAGGCGGTGGCACAGGCGGTGCCGGGGCTGCGGTTGTATTCCGATTTGACCAATGCCGACCTGAACGCCGCCATTGCGGCGCACTGGGGCGTGCAGCCGGAAAATATCCTGTGCGGCAACGGCAGCGACGAAAACCTGCTGCTGGCGCTGCGCGCCTTCTGTGATGCCGATACGCCGCTGGCATTTGCCGATATAACTTACAGCTTTTACACGGTGCTGTGTGATTTGCTGCATATCCCGCAGCATGTTATCCCGCTGCGGCAGGACTTTACCCTGGACGTTGCCCCCTACTGCGGATTGCGCGAAACGGTGGTGATCGCCAACCCCAACGCCCCCACAGGGCTGCTGCTGCCGACGCAGGACATCGAGAAAATTTTGCAGGCAAACCCCGACAACATCGTGGTGGTGGACGAAACCTACATAGAATTTGCCCCCGCGGGGGCAAGCTGCCTGCCGCTGCTGGAACGCTACGAAAACCTTGTAATTACGCATACCTTCTCCAAAACGCACAATCTCGCGGGGGCGCGGCTGGGCTACTGCATCGCCCGGCCGGGGCTGATCACCGACATGAACCGCGTCAAGTTCAGCTACAGCCCCTACAACGTCAACGCCATGACCCAGGCCGCGGGCGCGGCGGCGATCTCCGACGAGACCTATTTTGCCGATGTAACGGCAAAGGTCATTGCCGAGCGCACCCACACCACCGACGAGCTGCGCCGCCGCGGGTTCACGGTGTTTGACTCGGCCACAAATTTTTTGTTCGCGACCACGGACCGTATGTCCTGTGTGGAAATTTTTGAAAAGCTGCGCGCCCGCGGCATTTTGATCCGCCACTTCAACGCGCCGCGCATCTCGGACTATCTGCGCATCACGATTGGCACG
>USNZ01000087.1 GCA_900556255.1 uncultured Oscillospiraceae bacterium | reverse complement strand
CGGCGGCGCGGGGATGCGCGGCACGGCGGCGGGGTGCGGTCTCGGCGTTATTCTGACGCGGAGCACTGTTGCGGCGTTTCGGCTTAAGTTCTTCCATATAACCCTCCATATACTGCAAGGGCTGATCTGCACCTTCTGCGCAGATCGGTCTGTCCCTTGGCGAATTTGCGATTTATGTATTTTCGGGAGCACGTGGCTCGTTTGCCGTTGAATTGGGCGCGAAAGCCCGCCTGAAGAGGCGCGGCCGGGCCTGATAAAAACACACATTGCAAGTACCTTTTATTATAAACGCATTGCGGCCACTTGTCAAACACTTGCCACGCGCAAACAAAGCGTATATAATATGTTTTACTACCCGGTTACAGTATAGCCGGAGCAACACACGGAGAAACATGATGAAGCATATAGAAATTTATACCGACGGTGCATGCAGCGGCAACCCCGGCCCGGGCGGCTGGGGCGCCATTTTGCGCTTTACCGCCCGTGACAAGGTGTACGAGAAAGAAATCTCCGGGGGCGACGCCTCCACCACCAACAACCGCATGGAGCTTACCGCTTTTTTGGAGGCCCTGCGCCAGCTGAAGGAGCCGTGCGAGATCGACCTGTACAGCGACAGCCAGTATGTTATCAACGGGCTGGAGAAGGGCTGGGCGAAGGGCTGGCGCGCCCGCGGCTGGAAAAAGGCCGACAAATCCCCTGCCCTGAACCCCGATTTGTGGGCACCCCTGCTAGCGGAAAGCGAAAAGCACAAAATCACCTACCACTGGCTCAAAGGGCACGCGGGACACCCCGAAAACGAGCGCTGCGACCGCCTGGCCGTGGAGCAGAGCAAAAAACACGGCGGACGCCAGCAATAAAAAGGAGCATACTATGGACGGATTCAACACGTTTGAAAAGCAGGACAGGATCCTTTTGGGCGAAAACGGCACCCCCGAAGCCGCTGCGGCCGCGCTGATTCTGCGTCAGCAGGGCTTTGCCGTGCAGGGCTTTACGGTATCCGAGCCAGCCGACACCGCCGCCTTGCTGACCGCGCTGGCCGAAAAAGCCGCCGAGCTGGACTGCGCCTTTATTGCCACCGCCCACTACGCCCGCACCGAAACCGACGCCGACGGCGTTTGCCGTATTCTGCCTGCCGTGGACGCCGACGCCGACCAGAGCACCCTGCTGCGCGCCGTGGACGAAGCACTGCTGGCGCGTCTGGTACTGCCCTTGGGCGAGTTCACGCGCGAGGATGTGCAGGATATCCTGGCCGAGAGCGAGTCCTGACGCCGTACCGCACGATACCGCAAAAAGCAAATTTCCATCCATTTTCATCGGCGGACATGTGCCGACGATGAAAATACCGCTAGAGCAAAAAATCGCGTTCGAGTCGCCTTTAGGCATGAGAACGCGATTTTTTGCGATGGGGTGAATCCAAAGGAGGGGTGCAGGAGCGTGGCGCAGCCACACCGCGACGAACCCCTTCTTTGCGCGTGTCGGGTTTCCCGACACGCTCAGTCCCCTGCCGTTCGGCGGTTTTTGCGCCATTGCTGCGGGGTCATGCCGTAGTGCTCGCGGAAAAGTGCATAAAAATGCGTGCGGTTGCTGAACTTCAGCGCCGCCGCAATTTCGCTGACCGAAAGCTCGCTCTCCGCCAAAAGCTGCTCGGCTTTTTGAAAGCAAAAGGTCATGCCGTAGTCAAACAGGCACATTCCCGTGTGGCGGTGCACGACTGTGTTCAGGTAACTGCCGTTATAGTGCAGCAGCCGCGCCAGTTTGGCGCGGGACATGCGGCCGTCGGTGTCCTCCAACAGGCGGCGAATGCGCAAAAAAAGTACGTTATCCGCCCCCGCGCTCAGGTGCACGGGCGTGGCGTAGTATTCCTTTTGCAGATAGTCCAGCAGACGGCAAAACGCACCTTTCATGTCATAATCCGCACCGGGGCCGGGATTCAACATGATGCGTATCAGGCTGTCGGTCAGATCGTGCAGGCTTTCGATGCCTGTCAGGTTGTCGCGCGCGGGGAACAGATCCTGGTATTCCTTGGTGGTCTCGGCGCCCATATTGGCAGTCATAAAGCGGATGACATCATTCTCACGCAGGCCGGGCAGCTTGGTAAAATAGCGGGCGGCGTCCTCTGCTAAAAGGGCCTTGATAAAATCCACCGACATGCCGATAAAGCACACCTTTGTCTGCCCGATAAAGCGCTCGGTGTGCAGGATACTGCGGTTGATCAGGCAGCAGGTGCCCGCGCGGTACAGGTAGTCCTGCCCTTCGATTTGCTGGATCATCTCCCCCTGCAAAACCAGCAGCAGCTCAAAATAATCGTGCTTGTGGGGTTCGCGCGCGCTCAGGTTATGGAACAGCGCATCGTTGCGGTTGCCCCGAAACCAGCACTGCCGGGGCGAGAACATCAAAATATTATAGTAGTCGTCCTCGGTCATGCCGCTGCAATACTCCACGGTGATCTGCAACGGGGCCATGATGCGGTATTCGTTTTGGTCGTCCGCACCGCGGTTGGCGGTGGCAAGGATATTCTCGTAGCTGCGGTTCTGCAGGCTGTCCGTCGCGGGCATGGTCGGCACGTCCTTTCTGTTCAAGTGCGAATATGATACAAAATACCGTTTGTA
This sequence comes from uncultured Oscillospiraceae bacterium, assembly GCA_900556255.1. Lineage (GTDB taxonomy): Bacteria > Bacillota > Clostridia > Oscillospirales > Ruminococcaceae > Gemmiger. The sequence goes on along the minus strand of USNZ01000087.1, from coordinate 3,297 downwards.
CGGCTTGAACCTGTCATTGTTCGCCGGGCTGAAACGGTGTACAATAAAGGCAAGATAAGGCGAAACGCAGGGCTGAATCAAGCGGCCGTTGGTTTTATTATACCTGCTTTTGCCTTGTGTGTAAAGATGCGCAAATCTCCCTGTAATTTTTGTGATACAGTTTGTGCTGTATCCGCGCAAAAGAAAGGAAAATGTATCATGTCCACTGCCACCGCCGAAAAGAAATACCTGAAATGGTATCAAAAAGTCGCCTACGGCTCCGGCGACCTGGCCGCCAACTGCTCCTACGGCCTGGTTTCCAGCTTTATCCTGCTGTATCTGACCGGCACCATGGGTCTGAACAGCGGCATCATCGGTACGCTGATGCTGGCCTCCAAATTCCTGGACGGCATCTCTGACGTCATCTTCGGCACGCTGATCGACCGCACCCACTCCAAGCTGGGCAAGGCCCGTCCCTGGATGCTGTACGGCCAGATCGGCCTGTCCGTCTGCCTGTTCCTGTTGTTTGCCGTGCCCGCCGCCGACACTACCGTGCAGTACATCTACTTCTTTGTCGTGTACACCGCGCTGAACGCTGTGTTCTTCACCGCCAACAACATTGCCTACTCCTCTCTGGTGGCTCTTATCACCAAAAACAACAACGAGCGTGTGCAGCTTGGCTCCATCCGCTTTATGTTCGCCGTTGTGACCAACATCGTCATGGGCTTTGCCGTCACCGGCATGGTCGAAAAATTCGGCGGCGGCGCTGCCGGCTGGCGCACCACGGCCCTGATTTTCGCCATCATCGGCCTGGTGGTCAACACCATCAGCTGCCTGGCTGTCAAGGAGCTGCCTGAGGACGAGCTGGCCGATGAGCTGGCCGCCAAGAAAACCAAGAACGCCGACGACGACAAGCTGTCCTTCGGCGAAACTGTCAAAATTCTGGTTCACAACAAGTACTACCTGCTGATTCTGGCCATCTACCTCGTTTACTATATCATGAGCAACCTCACCACGGGTGCCGGTGCCTTCTGCGCCACCTACTACTGGGGCGACGGCAGCCTGCTGGGCACCTTCTCGATGATGAAGATGTTCCCCGTTATCATCGCACTGGCCCTTGCCCCCGGTCTGGTCAAAAAGTTCGGCAGTATGCAGAAAGTCAACTTCTGGGGCTACCTTGTCAGCAGTGTGCTGGGCATCCCCATGATCTACTTTGCCGCCCAGAAGAACGTCAAAATGTTCCTGCTGCTCATGTTCATCAAGGGCATCTTTGCCGGTATGCTCAGCGGTTCTCTGAACGCCCTGATCGCTGAAATCAGCGGCTACACCACCCGCACCACCGGCAAGCGCATGGACGGCATGATGTTCAGCTGCTCCTCCCTGGGCGTCAAGGTCGGCGGCGGCATCGGCACCGCGGCTGTCGGCTGGCTGCTGGAGCTGGGCGGCTTTGTCGGCACGGCTGCCGTGCAGAGCGAGGGCGCCATCCGGATGATCTTCAACCTGTACATCACCTTCCCCGTTATCATGGGCGTCATCATCACCGTGCTGCTGGCCTTCCTGGATGTGGAAAACGCCAACAAGAAATGGGACGCCGAACATAAAAAGGAGCACAACGCATGATTTGCCGGAATTTTAACGCCGATTGGCGGGTAGAAACCGCCAGCGCCGACTCCCGCATGAAGTCCTTCATGAACGCCACCGAGGAGCAGGTCGTCCACCTGCCCTACGACGCCATGATCCACGAGGAGCGCGACCCCAACACCCCCAACGGGTCGCAGACCGGCTTTTACCCCGGCGGGGAGTATATCTTCCGCAAGACCTTTACCGCCCCCGAAAGCTGGCGCGGGCTGCCGGTTTTCCTGACCTTTGAGGGCGTATACCAGACCGCGCTGGTCTATGTGAACGGCTGGCAGGTCTGCAAAAACGTGAACGGCTATGCCGAGTTCACGGTGGATCTAGCCCCCTACCTGAACTTTGGCGGCGAGAACACCGTCAAGGTGCATGCCGACAACAGCCAGTGCCCCAACAGCCGCTGGTACACCGGCAGCGGCCTGTACCGTGGCGTACAGCTGCAGGTCGGCAGCCGCGTATATCTGCCGCGCGACGGTGTGCGCATCACCACCCGCGAGATCGGTGAGGATTTTGCCGATGTTGAGGTCGTGGCCCGCGTGAAGAACCACGGTGCAGACACCGCCCGCATCACCGTTAAAAATGCGCTGCAGCGCGAGGGTGTCGTCTGCCATGACGCACAGACCCTGCAGCTGTTCCCCGGCGAGGAAAAGAAGGTGCACTTCCGCTACTGTGTACCCTGCCCCGCCCTGTGGAGCCCCGAAACCCCGCACATGTACCGCGGCGTGACCGAGATCTTTGACGGCGACACCCTGCTGGACACCGACGAGACCCCCTTTGGCATCCGCACCCTGAGCGTGGACGCCATGCACGGTGTGCGCATCAACGGCAAAACCGTCAACTTGCGCGGTGCCTGTATCCACCACGACAACGGTATTCTGGGCGCTGCCACCCTGGCCGCCGCCGAGGATCGCCGCATCCGCCAGTTGAAGGAGGCGGGCTTTAACGCCATCCGCAGCAGCCACCACCCCGCCGGGCGCGCCATGCTGGACGCCTGCGACCGCCACGGTGTGCTGGTCATGGACGAGCTGAGCGACGTGTGGACCGTGAGCAAGAACCCCCACGACTATGCACGGTATTTTGCCGGGGATTGGCGTGCCACCGCCGAAAAGATGGTCGCCAAGGACTACAACCACCCCAGTGTCATCCTGTACTGCATCGGCAATGAGATCCCCGAGGCCGGCACCGACAGCGGCGCAGCCATCAACCGTATGCTGTGCGACGCGTTCCGCGAGCTGGACCCCACCCGCTACACCACCAACGCCATCAACGGCTTGATGGCCGCCGGCAGCCGTCTGCGCACCATTATGGCCGACGTGGCCGCCCGTTTCCCGATGGGCAAGGTCGGCGGCGACGGCGCGGGAAGCAACGAGCTGAACAGCTTTATGAGCCTGATGTCCGGCGAGAAAGGCGACTTCTTCTCGACGCACCCCGAAGTGAGCGAGGCACTGTCCGGCTGCGAGGACGGCTGTGACATCATCGGCCTGAACTACCTGACCGGCCGCCATGTGGCCGAGCACGAAATGCACCCCCACAAGGCCGTGCTGGGCACCGAGACCTACCCCGCCGACATTGTGCGCCTGTGGCGCATCGTGGAGGAAAACCCGCATGTCATCGGTGATTTCACCTGGGCCGGTTATGACTACCTGGGCGAGGCCGGCTGCGGCATCTTCCACTACGACGGCGGGC
>USNZ01000086.1 GCA_900556255.1 uncultured Oscillospiraceae bacterium | reverse complement strand
TCGCTACCTCCACCTTGGCAAGGTGGCGCTCTACCAGATGAGCTACGGCCGCATGTTTTGGAGAGGTTTGCTCGGCATCTCTCCGGGCGACGGGTATTATTATATCCAATCCCGGTCGATTTGTCAAGCGTTTTTCTCCAAAATTTTGAACTTTTTTGAAGTTTTTTACTTTTTTACTTATTTTCGTCGGTTTTTTCGGTTTCCGGCCAGTTTTTCAGCAGCTCGTTCAGGTCCACGTGGTACTTTTTATCGCAGAACTGGCAGTCCACCTCGGCAATGGGGTCCTCGTCCCGCAGGGTTTCGACCTCTTTTTTGCCCAGGCTGCGGATCATTTTTTTCACCCGATCCTCACTGCAGTCGCAGCGGTAGGTGACATGGTAGCTGTCCAGAATGTCGGGGGCAAAGCCCTTCAGTGCCAGATCCAGCATATTGCGCACGGACATGCCCTGTTCCAGCATCGCGGTCACGCTGGGCATGGCGCGGATATTTTTTTCCAGCAGGTCGATCTCGGCATCGGTGGCACCGGGCAGCAGCTGCACCACAAAGCCGCCCGCACAGCGCACGCTCAGGTCCTTGTCCACCAGCACGCCCAAGGCGCAGACGGTGGGTACCTGCTCGCTCACGGCAAAGTAGGTGGTCACGTCCTCGGCGATCTCACCGCTGGTCAGCGGCACCTGACCGATGTACGGCTCGCGCATCCCCAAGTCGCGGATGACGTCGATGGTGCCGTCCTTGCCGACGGCTGTGCCCACATCCAGATGCCCGTCGGCGCGCGGGGGCAGCTCGACAATGGGGTTCTCGATATAGCCCTTGACGTTGCCGGTACCGTCGCTGACCGCCACCAGACGGCCTGCGGGGCCGCCGCCCTTGATCTGCACGGTCACCGAGTCCTGCGTGCTTTTGAGCATAATGCCCATAATGGAGGCCGCCGTCAGCAGGCGTCCCAGCGCAGCGGTGGTCACGGCGCTGGTCTTGTGCAGGCGCTCCATCTCGCGCACGATCTCGGTGGAGTCCACACCGTAAAAGACAATGCCGCCGTTTTCGGAAATGCCGCGCAGCATATTATGATTCTGTTCCATCAGAGTTTTCCTCCTGTGTGTACTGTTTTACCGCCGTGATGATCCAGCGGGGCGAATCCTCGCGCACGGGGCCGAAATCCTCGCCGTCGGCAATTTTGACAGGCTCCAGCCCGTACCTGCGCAGCAGGGCGCAGACGGTGTCCAGCGGGTAGCTGTACTCGCTGAAGGTCTCGCGGAAATGCTCGCCGGTTTCTGCGTAGTCGATGTCAATGGCAATGTCCACGCGCCCGGTTTCCTCGTCATAGCGGTTGGTCCAATGGCAGGCGGCGTCCTCGGCTTCAATGTCAAAGGTCCGGTCTGCCAATATGGATTTATGTTTATAGGGTGTGTTCAAATCAAACAGAAATACACCGTCTTTTTCCATAAAATAGGCGGCTTTTCGCAGCGCCGCCTCAAAGCGGGGCAGGGGGCCGATGTGGTTGTAGGTGTCAAAAGTGGACACCGCTGCGCGGATGGTGCCGTACAGATCCAGCTCCAAAAGATCCTGGCGCAGCAGCAAAAGGCGGGGCATAACACCCAGCTCGTCGGCTTTTTCGCGCAGCACGCTCAGCATTTCCTCGCTGCGGTCAATGCCGATCATATCATAGCCCGCCTGTGCCAGCATCAGGGTCAGCTCGCCCGTGCCGCAGCCGAAGTCCGCCACAATGCCGTCGGTCACGCCGTGGGCGGCCAGTTCACCGCGGACATAGCGGTACAGCGCATCGTAGTCGGCCTCGCTGTTCAGTTCATCGTAAAAATAGGCAAATTCATTGTACGCCATCTGGCTCACCCTTGGGCGCTTTCGTTCAAAAGCGCACGCAATTCCTCCATGCCATAACCGTTTTCGGCGCTGGTCAAAAACACCTGCTTGCAGCCGTAAGGCGCGCAGATACGTTCAAATTCCTGCTTGGTGGCGTCCAGCTGGCTCTTTTTCAGCTTATCGGCCTTGGTCAGTGCCGCCACAAAGGGAATGTTATGGTAGCGCAGGTATTCCAGCATCTGGACATCATCGGCGCTGGGGGCGTGGCGGCTGTCCAGCAGCTGCACCAGCAGGCAGACCGCGCGGTCCGCCTCAAAGTAGCTGTTGATCAGCTCGTCCCAGCGGTCGCGCTCGGCGTTGGATACCTTGGCGTAGCCGTAGCCGGGCAGATCGACAAAGTACGCCGTGTCAATGCGGTAAAAATTGATGGTCGCGGTCTTGCCGGGGGTGGCGCTGACGCGCGCCAGATTTTTGCGGTTGCACAGCTTGTTGATCAGGCTCGACTTGCCCACGTTGCTTCGGCCCGAAAACACGATCTCCGGGCGGTCGCTCTCTGGCAGCTGGCGGGACAAGCCGTAGCTTGCCATAAATTCACTTTTGTTGTAATTCATACTCGTTCCTTTACATTACGGCAGCGGGTTCCTTGGTGGCTTTTTCGCCGGCGATCAGGCTGGTGGCGGCGGGCACGGCGGGGGCTGTGCGGCTTGCCGTCTGCCCCGGCATGATCAGCGCATATTTTAGCACCTGCGAAAGCTGCTCCACGGCGATAAACTTGATTTTCTCCTTGACCTCGTCGTCCACCTCGTGCAGGTCTACGGCGTTGTCCTTGGGGATCAGCACCGTGGAAATGCCCTCACGGTAGGCGGCCATGCTCTTTTCCTTCAGGCCGCCGATGGGCAGCACGTTGCCGTGCAGGGTGATCTCACCGGTCATCGCCAGGTCGTGGCGCACAGGGTAGCCAGACAGCGCCGAGATCAGCGCCGTGGTCAGCGTCACACCGGCCGAGGGGCCGTCCTTGGGCACAGCGCCCTCAGGGGCATGGATATGGATATCCAGCGTTTTCAGCTTGTCTGCGGCAATGCCGTACTGCTCACCGTGGACGCGGGCATAGCTGACAGCCAGCTGGGCGCTTTCCTTCATGACATCGCCCAGGCTGCCGGTAATTTCAATTTTGCCGCTGCCGCCGGGAATGACGGCCACCTCCACAGGCAGCATCTCGCCGCCCACGCTCGTCCAGGCCAGGCCGTTGGCAATGCCCACGGCGTCCTTGCGGGAGATAAAGGTCGGCTTGACCTTTTCGGGCCCCAGCAGCTGCTTGACGGCAGAGGCCGAAATGCTGATCTTTTCACTTTCGCCGGCGGCGATTTTCTGCGCGCACTTGCGCAGCACCGAGGTGATGGTGCGCTCCAGATTGCGCACGCCCGCCTCGCGGGTATAGCCGTCGATGATCTCATACAGCGCCGAGGTCGTCATCGTGACGCGCCCCTCCAGGCCGTTGTTCTTCAGCTGCTTGGGCAGCAGGTGGCGCTTGGCGATGTTGAATTTTTCGGTGCGGGTATAGCTGGGCAACTCAATGACGTCCATACGGTCGTACAACGGGCCGGGAATGGTCGAGGCATCGTTGGCGGTGGTAATGAACAGCACTTCGCTCAAATCGAACGGTATATCGAGATAATTATCCTTAAAGGTGCGGTTCTGCTCCGGGTCCAGCACCTCCAGCAGTGCGCTGGAGGGGTCGCCCTTGTAGTCGCCCGCCAGCTTGTCGATCTCGTCCAGCAGGATCACGGGGTTCGCGCTTTTGGCGGTGATCATAGCGCTGATGATACGGCCGGGCATAGCGCCGATGTAGGTGCGGCGGTGGCCGCGAATTTCGGCCTCGTCATGTACACCGCCCAGACTCATGCGGGCAAACTTGCGCCCCATGCAGTCTGCGACCGAGTGCGCAATGCTCGTTTTGCCCACGCCCGGAGGCCCGACCAGGCAGAGGATCTGCCCCTTGACGTCATGGTTCAGCTTGCGCACCGCCAAAATTTCCAGAATACGCTCCTTGACCTTCTGCAGGCCGTAGTGCTGCTGATCCAGCACCTTGCGGGCATGCGCCTGGTCCAGATCGTCCTCCGTCACGGAATGCCACGGCAAAGACAGGCAGGTGTCCAGATAATTGCGGATCACGCCGGTCTCGGGGGCGCTGCTCTGCATACGCGCCAGGCGGTCGCACTCCTTCAGCAGCTTTTCGGCTGTGTCCGGCTCCAGTTGCAGCTCCTCGATCTTGCGGCGGTAGTTGTCAGCCTCGGCGCGGGTGTCCTCGGCGTCGCCCAGCTCCTCGCTGATAATGTGCATCTGCTCGCGCAGGTAGTATTCGCGCTGACCCTTGTCCATCTGGGCATTGACCTTTTCATCAAGGTCGCGCTCGATCTCCAAAACCTGGCACTCCTCGCGCAGAATGGTCAGCAGCTTTTCCAGGCGGTTCAGCAGGCCGGTCTCGTTCAGGATAGTCTGCTTATCCTCATAGCGCAGCAGAAGGTTGGCGGGCATATACTCGCTCAAAAACAGCGGATTGTCGGAGGAAAGGATGTTGTACACCACATCCTTGGACAGCTGCGGGCTGAAGGAGAGATACTCCTCAAAGCTGTCCTTCAGGCTGCGCACCAGCGCCTCGCACTGGGTACGCTTGTCGGCGGCGATACCCCGCACGGGGGCCGGGCGCACGGATGCCTGCAGGTACTTGCCCTCGGTTTCCAGTTCCAGCAGGCGGGCGCGGGTCTTGCCCTCCACCAGCACCTTGACCAGGTCATCGGACACCCGCAGGGCCTGCTTGATGTCGGCGATCACGCCGTAGGCATACAGATCCTCACGGTTGGGGTCCTCGGTGTCCATCTCCTGCTGGGCCACCAGAAACACACTGCTGTTGCCGTGCATGGCGGCCTCAATGGCGGCGATGGATTTTTCGCGGCCTACCTCAAAATGTACAACATTGTTGGGAAAGACCACCAGCCCGCGCAGGGCAATGACCGGCAGGTGCACCACATTGCGGGCAATTTTGATTTTTACTTTTTCGGACATTTGCTTATTCTCCTATGGTCTGTAAAACGCGGTTTTCGGTGCAGACGCCGCGGGGCAGCAGCAGGGTAGCGGCCCCCGGCACTGCCTCGGCGCGGATATGTCGTTGGGGCGAACACTCGCCGTCCAAGGTGGTGATCAGCGGGCGGTTGTCCAGCACGCGTATATCAATGCTCTTTGTGCGGAAAAACGTCATGTACGGCGCAAACGGTTCGGTAATGGTATCGTCGGGCAGAAGATGCTCGCCTTTTTTGTAGGCGCCCAGCAGCCCCGGTAATCGTATGCGGGGCACCGGCTTCAAAAGAACCACATCCAGCAAACCGTCGTCCATGCGGGCGTTGGGGGCGGCACAATAGCCTCCGCCGTACTGCTGACCGTTGCAGACAGCCAGCATCATAAAGGTGCCTTCTATGTCGATATGGTCGGCACGGATGCGCAGCCGATGCCGGAACGAGCTGCACACCGCCTCCAGAATGGAGAGGGTGTACGCCGTGCTGCCGCCGCAGAAGGGGACACGCCGCCATTTGGGGATGCCGTTGGCGACCTGCGCGTCGATACCGGCGGCAAAGATATCAATCCCGCAGCCCTGGGTGCTGCGGATCAGGTCGGACTGTACCTCTTTTGCCTGCAGCTGGGCCTCAATATCCAAAAAATCCGCCGCCGTACCGAAGTTGCGCACATAGTCGTTGCCGCTGCCGCAGGGCACACAGCCCACCGCCGCATTGGCGTACTCGGCCGCGCCCTGCAAAACCTCGTTCAGGGTGCCGTCGCCGCCGCAGGCAAACAGATGTACTTTTTGCCCGCTTGCCGCGTATTTTTCGGCCATCTCGCGGGCCTGCCCGGCGTAGGCCGTCTCGTAGATCTCCACGGGAACACCTGTATTTCGGGTGGCCGCCCGAATCTTCGGCACAAGCTCCTCCGCTGCATTCCTGCTGCCCGCCGTGGGGTTGATAAAAAATACGGTCTGCACCGTCGTATCTCCTTTTTTCTGCTTTCGGCAGCACCGCATAATTCCCGCCTTACGGCTTAAGCACCGCTTCGGCGGCTGCGGCACG
>USNZ01000085.1 GCA_900556255.1 uncultured Oscillospiraceae bacterium | reverse complement strand
CAGGCGGGAATAGCAGGTTTCGTCCAACCGCAGCAGCGCCTGGTCAGGGCGCAGCCCCAACTGACGGCGCACCCCCGGTGAGCCTGTCACGGCGTGCAGATGCGCCAGTGTCTGGGTGATTTCTGTGTGGCAGTAGGCGGCGGCAATTTCAAAAATCGGTTGGCTGAAATCGATCCGATCCAGCCGTTTTTCCTCAAACAGCGCCAGCGGCAAAATATCGGTCGAGAACAGCACAGGGATATCATCTGCCAGCACACGGCGGCGTACAAACACCAGTGTCTGCGGACCTTCGTGGGGCAGCTTTAGGCGGCGTATCATTTCGGGGTTGGCAGGTTCCTTGGTGACGGTCAGGCTGTCGCTGTGGGGTTCCTTGCCGATGGCACGGATCATCTTGTAGAATTCCAGCTTTTTGTCCATGCGGTTTTCTACATTGGCAATGTCACGGTTGATCAGCGTGCCGATGCCGCGCACGCGCTCCAGATATCCCGCACGCTCCAGTTCACTCAGCGCATCACGCACCGCGGTGCGGCTCAGGCCCAAAAACTCGGCCAGTTCCACCTCGCTGGGCAGCTGCTCGGCCTCGGCATACACGCCGTGCCGCAGCTCATACGCCAGCCTGTCGGCAGCCGCGCGGCTGCGCAGCTCGCCGCCAAGGCGGGTCTCGGTTTCTTTTTTCATTCGGCAAATTCCTTTCGTGCCCGGCAGATGTCCGCCAGGCAGCATTTGTCGCAGTAGGGTTTGGTGCGGGCGGTGCAGACTGCGCGCCCGTGATCCACCAGCCGATGGCAAAAATCGTTGCTTTCCTCCGGCGGGATCAGCTTCCACAGGGCTTTTTCCACCTTGGCGGGTTCCTTGACGTTATCCACCAGTCCGATGCGGTTGCACAGGCGGATGCAGTGGGTATCCGTCACAATGGCAGGCTGCCCGAACACATCACCCATCATCAGGTTGGCGCTTTTGCGCCCCACACCGGGCAGAGAGAGCAGGGCGTCAAAATTCTCCGGCACCTTGCTGCCGAACTCGTCGCGCAGCTTGCGCATACAGGCTGAAATATCCCTTGCCTTGCTGTGTCCCAGGCCGCAGGGCCGCACGATAGCCTCAATATCCGCCGGGTCGGCGGCCGCCAGCTCGTTTACGCCCGGGTATTTGGCAAACAGTTCTTGCACCACAATATTTACACGGGCGTCGGTGCACTGGGCTGCCAGACGCACCTCCACCAGAAGCTGCCACGCGTGGTCGTAGTCCAGCGTGCAGACCGTCTTGGGATATTCGGCTTTCAGGCGTTCAATACACAGCGCCGCCAGTTCGTTTTTTGTCACTGCTTTTTCTCCGTTTCTGTTCTTTCCCCTTGATTCTACCACGCAAATCCACTATAATCAAGTATAGAAGTCGGATTGTTTGTAATACTTTTAAAAAAGGAACACAAAAATGGAACCTTTAGCACAGCGTCTGCGTCCCCGCACGCTGGACGAAGTCTGCGGCCAACAGCATCTTTTGGGCAAGAATCAGGTGTTTCGCCGCACGGTGGACAGCGGCAGGATCCCTAACATGATTTTTTACGGCCCCTCCGGTGTCGGCAAAACCACCGTGGCCAGCATCATTGCCGCAGGCAGCGGTATGCGTCTGCACAAATTAAACGGCACCACAGCGGGCACCGCCGACATCAAGGCCGTGCTTGCCGACATCGGCACACTGGGGGCAAGCGGCGGCATTTTGCTGTATCTGGACGAGATCCAGTATTTCAACAAACGGCAGCAGCAAAGCCTGCTGGAATGTGTCGAGCAGGGTACCGTCACCCTTATCGCCTCCACCACCGAGAACCCGTATTTTTATGTCTACAACGCCCTGCTTTCCCGCTGCACGGTGTTTGAGTTCAAGGCCCTGACCGACGCGGATATCCGCAAGGGGCTGCAAAACGCCGCCGCGCGGCTGGGTGCCGAGGAACAGCAGCCTGTGCTGATTCCCGATGACGCACTGGACTATCTGGCCCAAAGCGCGGGGGGCGATATGCGCAAGGCGCTGGGCAATCTGGAATTTGCCGTGACTGCCGCGCCTGTTGAAAACGGTGCCCGCACCATCACGCTGGACATGGTACAGCAGGTTGCCGTGCGCACCGCCATGCGGTACGACAAAATGGGGGACGACCACTACGACATTGTTTCGGCGTACCAGAAATCCATGCGCGGCTCCGACCCTGACGCAGCACTGCACTATCTGGCACGGCTGTTGGAAGCGGGGGATCTGCCCAGTGCCTGCCGTCGCCTGATGGTCTGCGCGTGCGAGGATGTCGGCCTTGCATGGCCGCAGATCATCCCCATTGTCAAATCGGCGGTGGACATTGCCAACGCTGTCGGCTTACCAGAGGCACGGCTTCCGCTGGCAGATGCGGTCATTCTGGTTGCCACCGCGCCCAAATCCAACTCCGGCTACGATGCCATCAACGCCGCCATGGCGGACGTACAGGCGGGGCGCACAGGGCCGATTCCGCGGCAGCTGCAAAACAAGCACTATGACGGCGCCGATGCCAAGGTCAAGGGGCAGCATTACCTCTACCCGCATGACTACCCCAACCACTGGACGGCACAGCAATATCTGCCCGATGCCATCAAGGATCGCCGTTATTACGAGCCCGGCGACAACAAAAACGAACAGGCCTTTGCCCAGTACTGGAAAAAAATCAAAGGAGAATAACGCTATGTCTGAACTCCGCTGCGAAACACTGCATTTTGTCTCCGCTGACAAAAAGCATCCATGTGCCGCCTACATTTACACAATGCCCGATGTACCTGTGCGCGGTGTGCTGCAGCTCAGCCACGGTATGTGCGAATATGTACAGCGCTATGCGCCCATGGCGCAGTTTTACGCCGAACACGGCATTGCGCTGGCTGGCAACGACCACCTGGGCCACGGCGGCAGCGCCGCCGAAAACGAGCGCGGCCACTACGGCGAGCCGAACGGGCGTTTCAACCTGCTGAATGACCTGCACACGATGAACACCCTGCTGCACGAGAAATTCCCCAATGTTCCGATCATTTTATACGGTCACAGCATGGGCAGCTTTTATGCGCGCTGGTACGCCGAAACCTGGCCCGAAAGCATCAGCGCCGCCATCTTCTCCGGCACGGCAGGCCCCGCTGCCGCCAACATCTTTGGCCGGCCGCTTGCCGCGCTGATTGCCGCCGTCAGGGGCAACGACTATGTTTCTCCGCTTATGGTCAAGCTGAATTTTGGCAGCTACTGCAAGCGCATCCCCGATGCAAAATCCCCCAATGCGTGGCTGACCCGTGAGGAAAGCGTCGTCACCGCCTATGACGCCGACCCGCTGTGCACCTTCCCGTTCACGGCGGGCACCTACCGCGAAATGCTGACGGTGCTCAACCATGTCAGCAGCAAAAAATGGGCGCAGAACTTTAATAAGGACTTACCTGTTCTGCTGATCGCCGGTGACGGCGACCCTGTGGGCAACTACGGTGCGGGGGTACGCGCTGTCTGGGCCATGCTGGGCGATGCAGGCGTCAAGGATCTGACCTGCCAGATTTGGGAGGACGCCCGCCACGAACTGCACAACGAAACCAATCGTGCCGAGGTCTTTGACTATGTGCTGACCTGGGTTGAAAACTACCTTTAATACATTTATACAACCGCAAAGCTCCCCGACCCTACGGTCGGGGAGCTTTTCTTATCTCTGCCTTTGGCGGGCAAGGTTGCCTGTGCACGGATTAGCACTGTTTGCTGTCATTTGCCAGTGTTCGGCCGATTCGTCGCATAAGTTCACAAATTCTTTTCAATTTACCCTATTGACATTCCCCACCAAAGTGGTACAATATTAGCAGTCGAGAGGTTAGAGTGCTAAACACAAAATAATTTCCCGATGTATCACAGCAAATTTCCGTATCTGCAAGTAAAGGAGGTACGCTTTATGAACACGAACCAATTTACCCAAAAAACGTTGGAGGCTCTGCAGAGCGCACAGCGCCTTGCCGTTGAATATTCCAACAACGCCGTAGAGCAGGAGCATCTGCTTGCGGCACTGGCACAGCAGCAAGACGGGCTGATCCCGCAGCTGCTGACCAAGCTCGGCACCGACCCCAATGCTTTTGCGCAAGCCGCCCTGCAAAAGGTCGAGGCTTTGCCCCGGGTCACCGGCTCCGGTCGTGACCCCGACAAGGTTTATATTTCCGGCGACCTCGACCGCGCCTTAAACGCCGCCGAGCAGCAGGCCAAGCAGATGCAGGACGAGTATATCAGCGTCGAGCATGTATTTCTCGGCATTTTGCAGCGCCCCGGCAAGGCAGCCGCCGAGCTGTTCAAGGCGTTCAACATCACGACCGAGCGCTTTATGCAGCAGCTTTCGCAGGTGCGCGGCAACCAGCGCGTAACGACCGACAACCCCGAATCCACCTATGATGCCCTGAAAAAGTACGGGCAGGATCTGGTGGAGATGGCGCGTGCCAACAAGCTGGACCCTGTCATCGGGCGTGATACCGAAATCCGCAACGTCATCCGCATTTTGAGCCGTAAGCGCAAGAACAACCCTGTTCTGATCGGTGAGGCCGGTGTCGGCAAGACCGCCATTGCGGAGGGTCTTGCGCAGCGTATCGTGCGCGGCGACGTGCCCGAAAACCTCAAGGACCGCACGGTGTTCAGCCTGGATATGGGCGCACTGGTCGCCGGTGCCAAATACCGCGGCGAGTTTGAGGAGCGCTTAAAGAGTGTTCTGAACGAGGTCAAGAAGTCCGAGGGCAAGATCATCCTGTTTATTGATGAGCTGCACACCATTGTCGGTGCGGGCAAGACCGACGGCGCTATGGATGCCGGTAACCTGCTGAAACCTATGCTGGCGCGCGGCGAGCTGCACTGCATCGGCGCCACCACATTGGACGAATACCGCGAGTATATCGAAAAAGACCCCGCGCTGGAGCGTCGTTTCCAGCCCGTTATGGTCAACGAGCCTACCGTGGAGGATACCATCTCCATTCTGCGTGGTCTGAAAGAACGGTATGAGGTATACCACGGCGTCAAGATTCAGGACGCCGCGCTGATTGCCGCCGCTACGCTGTCTGACCGATATATCACCGACCGTTTTCTGCCCGATAAGGCCATCGACCTTGTGGATGAAGCCTGCGCCATGGTCAAGACCGAGCTGGACTCCATGCCCGCCGAGCTGGACGAGATGAACCACCGCATCACCCAGCTGCAAATTGAGGAAGCCTCCTTGAAGAAGGAAACGGACGAGCTTTCCAAGCAGCGTCTGGACGCTCTGGAAAAAGAGATGGCCGAGCTGCGCGACACCTTCAACAGCAAAAAGGCACAGTGGGAAAACGAAAAGAACGCCATCAACAAGGTGCAGAGCCTGCGCGCCGAGGTGGAATCTACCAAGGCGGAAATCGAAAAAGCCACCCGCACCGGTGATTACGCCAAGGCCGGCGAGCTGCAGTACGGCAAGCTGCCCAACCTGCAGAAACAGCTGAGCGAGGAGGAAAAAATTGCCGCCGAGAAGAAGGAATCCAGCCTGTTGCGTGACCGCGTGACCGATGAGGAAATTGCACGCATCGTAGCCCGCTGGACGGGCATCCCCGTTGCCAAGCTGGTCGAAGGTGAGCGTGAAAAGCTGCTGCGCCTGCCGGACGTGCTGCATAAGCGCGTGATCGGTCAGGACGAGGCCGTACAAAAGGTTTCGGACGCTATTCTGCGTTCCCGCGCGGGTATCGCCAACCCCAACCGCCCTATCGGCAGTTTCCTGTTCCTCGGCCCCACGGGCGTCGGCAAGACCGAGCTGGCCAAGGCACTGGCACAAGCCCTGTTTGACGACGAAAAGAACATGGTACGTATCGACATGACCGAGTACATGGAGAAATTCAGCGTATCTCGTCTGATCGGTGCGCCTCCGGGATATGTCGGCTATGAGGAGGGCGGCCAGCTGACCGAGGCTGTGCGCCGCCATCCGTACAGCGTCGTGCTGTTCGATGAGGTCGAAAAGGCCCACCCGGATGTGTTCAACATCCTGCTGCAGGTGCTGGACGA
>USNZ01000084.1 GCA_900556255.1 uncultured Oscillospiraceae bacterium | reverse complement strand
CAACCGCCGCACAGCGGCGGCTCTTAGCGCGGAGATAGACCGTTCCCTACAAACCTGCCGAAAGTTCGCAATCGTTCCATTCAGCTTATTGACAGTCTAAAAGCCGCCCGCTTGGGCGGCTTTTTTTGCTGCCCTTCGGATTGTGACAAAATCGGCTGGGTGGGGCGGGTATACTGGTGCTGTAACCGAGAGACAAGGGGGGACAAGTTATGAAAAAGCGCCTGTGCACGGTATTTTTGGCGCTCTGCCTGGCCGTGCTGCCCGTGGGCGCGGCATACGCCGAGCCGCAGCCGCCCTGTGCGGAGCCTGCAGCCGAACTTCAGCTGACCGAGCAGCCGCCGGGCGCGGAGGAGCTTCCGCCGAGCGAAACGCCGCCCGCCGAAACGCCGCCCGCCGAAACCGAGCAGCCGACCGAAACGCCGCCCGAACCCACGGCATCGTCCGAACCGACAGCGGCACCCGAACCGACAGCGACACCAGAACCGACGGCGACACCAGAACCGACGGCGCCACCCGAACCGACAGCCACGCCAGAACCGACGGCCACGCCAGAACCGACGGCGGCACCCGAACCGACAGCGGCACTCGAACCGACAGCCACGCCAGAACCGACGGCCACGCCAGAACCGACGGTCGCTGAGGAGGACAAGCCCGCCGAAGATGCCGAACCCGCCGCCGAGGAGCCTCCGACCGATGCCACTGCCGAGGGCACTGTGCGCTGGCAAAGCCTGCCTGACCCCGCGCAGGGCCGCAAGACGAGCATCAGCTTTTACCTGAACCTGTATAACCGCATTGCCAACTACGACGGCACGTCCCAGGGCATCGAGAGCAAAAACTTTACCCAGGGGCTGGATTCGGGCGATTTGACCGAATACCCGCAGCGGTTTTTCTGCCAGGAAAGCGGCGGGCAGTACATTGTGACGCAGGGCAGCTCCGGAGGCAGTGCGACGGACGTGGATGCGCGTATCCGCACGTTGGCCACGGGGCTGGACGGCTTCCGCTATGCGGCATTCCCTGATGACGCCGAAATTTTTGCGCTGATACGCAGCAATTTTGACCACTACACCAAGGGTAAGGGCATACGCATTGACGGCAAAGCCGTTGACGCCGCCGACCTGACCACCGATCAATATGCGATCCGCTGGTATGTGTTCAAGTATGACACCAGCGATGCCTGGCACGTGGACGGGATTCTGGTGCCCAAATCGGGCCGATTGACCGTGACCAAGGTGTTCGCGGGGCGCGACGCTCCCGACGGGTTTGCCGTCACGGTGGACGGCAGCTATCAGGGCGAAGCCAACCGATACGAGCTGCAGATGCACCCCTACGCCGACATGGACGCCGCCGCCCGCCCCGGCTACCGCAGCCGCACCGTGGGCGCGGACGGCAGCGTGACCTACGTCTGGCAGGTGGATGTCTACAACTCGGTCTACCGTGTGCGGGAAAGCGGCGCGTCTGCCGACAGCTACACGCTGGACGCCGCCTACGAAAAATCCGAAAACGGCGCAGCGACTCCGCGCCGGCCCTACCCCGACGCGGGCGTCGATGTGCAGTGCACGACGGCTGCCGCCGACGAGGGCGCGGCGCGCCAAAGCGTCACGCTGTACAACCGCTACCAAGCCAACGGCAGTGTGACCGTGACCAAGCGGGTGCGCGGCCCCGCCGCCGACGTGGGGCAGGTGTTTGATTTCGCCGCGCAAATCAACGAGAATACGGTATATTTCACCTTAAAAAGCGGCGAAAGCCACACCCTGACGGGTCTTGCCCCCGATGACACCGTGACGCTGCGCGAGAGCGCGGCCCCCGGCTATACGGCAAGCTATGCCGTCAACGGAGGCGAGGCCCAAACGGGTGCACAGGTCACGCTGCAGGCGGGGGACAGCGTGGAGTTCATCAACACCGCGCCCGGTGTGCCGGACACAGGTCTGCCCGCCGCACACGGTAGGGGGGCGCTGCTGCTGTCGGCCGGCGCGGCGGCGTGGCTGCGGCGCAAGAGGACACGCCGATGACCCCCACAACCGAAACCCCGCCCCGACGGGCCGTGTGGGCGTTTTTGCGGCATTTTGCCGCGCTGATTTTGCTGCTGTGGCTGACCTTCGGCCTTTGCTTTGGCCTGATGCGCGTGCCCGACACGGCCATGGTGCCGGCCCTGCACGCGGGGGATTTGATTTTATACGAACGCAGACCGCGGCAGATCCGCAGCGGGGAGGTGCTTGTCTATGAAGTGCAGAACACCGTGCATCTGGGGCGCGTGGCGGCGCAGGCGGGCGACGTGGTGGCCGTTACGCCCGATGCCGCCCTGATGGTGAACGGCAGCACCGTGCTGGAAACCGACATCTATTTTGCCACACCTGCCTTTGCGGGCGGGCCAAAGTATCCGCTGACCCTGGCGCAAAACGAGCTTTTTTTGCTTGCGGATCACCGCACAGACGCCTATGACAGCCGCAGCTTTGGGGCCGTGCCCGCCGCCGATGTGCGCGGGCGGGTGCTGGCCGTTTTGCGGCGGCAGGGGGTGTGAGGGACAATAATACACCCCCGACCGCCTTTGCCGGATATAGTATTAGGAGGAACTGTCTTTATGAAACGCTTACCCAAATTGCTGTCCGCCTTGGCAGGGGCTGCGGTGTTGGCTGCGGCACTTTCCACCGCCGCCTTTGCCGATACCCCCGCCCTGCCTGTTGAGGATTCGACCGTGCGGTTTACCAAAACCATTCAGCTGACCGATGCCGATGCCGTCAGCCCGGCGGGCACGGTGGAGTTTTCCGTTGCGCCCGCTGCGGCCGGGCAGGAGGCTGACGCCAAGCCCGGTCTGGCGGAGCATCTGCAAAACCGCACGGTGCAGGCGGTCTTTGCGGGCGGTACGGCGGGCAGCGCCACGGCCACGGCCGACGTGGGGCTGGTACTTACGCAGTTTACCGCGCCCGGCCTGTACTATTACACCGTGACCGAGCAGGACCCCGCCGTGGCGGGCATGACCGCGGTGACGGAGCCGCGGGTGCTGAAGGTGCGCATCGTCAACGCTGACCCCGAAAACCCCGACGGCGAAACCTTTGCCGTGGACAGCGCCGTGCTGATGGATGCGGACGGTGCCAAGACGGACGGCTTTGTCAACACCTACACCACCCACACGCTGACACTGCAAAAGCAGGTGCGCGGCGCCTTTGCCGACCGCGACCGCGCCTTTGACTTTACCGTGGAGCTGACCGACCCCGACGACACGCCGCACATGGCGGCCGCCAACGTGACCGTCAACGGCGAGAGCCGCCGCGTAAATTTTGCCGACGGCAAGGCGCGCTTTACCCAAAGCATCCGACCGGGTGAGGACGTAGTCATATCCGGTCTGCCCGCCGGCACCCGCTACACCGTGACCGAGAACGGCGCGGACGACTACACCACCGCATGGAGCAACGACCCCGAAAATGCAACCAAGACCTCGGCGGATAACATCATGCCCGACGCCGACGCCGCCCTGACCGTGACCAACACCAAAAACGCCACGCCGCCCACCGGCCTGACCGACAACCCCGCCGCCTACGCGGGTCTGCTGGTGCTGGGCGCTGTGGGTACCGTGGCGCTGCGCCGCCGCAAGAACTGATGCGCGGGGGCAGTGGCGCGTGGGTGTCGGCACTGGCGGGCGCGGGCGACCGCCTGGTGGGGCTGGCGGCGGGGTGCCTGTTTTCGGTGCTGCTGGTGTTCAGCGGCTACTGCCTGTGGGATTCGGCCACCGTGGTCAGCGGTGCGCGTGTCACGCCGCAGCTGCTCAAGGCCAAGCCCGAACAAGACAGCCCCACCCTGGCCGAGCTGCAGGCGCAAAACCCCGATGTCTGCGGCTGGCTGACCCTGGACGACACCCACATTGACTACCCTGTGGTGCAGGGCGAGGACGATCTGGAGTACGTCAACAAGGCGGCGGACGGCAGCTTTTCGTTGTCGGGCGCGGTGTTTTTAAGCGCCGCCAACCATGCGGATCTTTCCGATGCGTACAACCTGTTCTACGGCCACCATATGGAAAACGGTGCTATGTTTGGCGATCTGACGCACTTTTCCGAAGATGAATATTTTGCCGACCACACAACAGGCACCCTGTATGCCGAGGGCGCGGCCTACGAGCTGCAGGTGTTTGCCTGTGTGCTGACCGACGCCTACGACACGGTCATCTATACCCCAAGTACCGACCCGGCGGCGCTGGCGGCGTATATCCGCGCCCACGCCGTGCAGTACCGCGACCCGCCCGAAGGTTGCCGCATTGCGGCGTTTTCGACCTGTGACGACAGCCGCACCAACGGCCGCGTGGCGGTGTTTGCTGCCCTGAAAGGAGGGAAGACGGAATGAAATTTTGGCAGTTTATCCCGGCGGTGCTGTTGTGCGTGCTGCTGCCGCTGCACGCGGCTGCGGCGGATACCTGCACGTTGGCGGCGCTGCCGGTAAGCGTCAACTGCGCCTGTACCGTCACGCTGGAGCCGCTGGACGGCGCACCGCCGCCCGACGCGGCGCAGCTGCATATCACGGGCGGGCAAGGCAGCTTTGGGGGCTTTGTCTACACGGTACCCGGCGATTACCGCTACCGCCTGCGGATGAGCAGCACCGACACAATCGGGTTTTTGCCCGATACAACGTCCTATCTTGTCACGGTGCAGGTCACCAACGGCGAACACGGTACCCTGACGCCCGCCGTGGTTGCGGTCAAAGAGCAGGGCGCGCAGCAGGAAAAATCGGCCGAGCTGCGCTTTGCCGCACGCACACTGCCCGCCAAGCCTGCACCCGCCCCGACGGCGCAGCCGACCCAAAGGCGCACGGTGCTGGCACAAACGGGGCAACTGCGCTGGCCTGTCCCGCTGCTGTGCGGCGGCGGGTTGGCGGGGCTGCTGTCCGGCAAAAGGCGGAAACGCCGATGATGCGCCAAATTTCTCGCACATTGGGCGGCGTGCTGCTGGCGTGCGGCTTGGCGCTGGCGGGCTATAACGGCAGGCAGGACGCGGCGGCGGAAAGGGCATCGCAAACACTGGTGCGCTGCTACACGGCCCCGACGGTTAGCGACGCGCAGCCCGACACAACGCAGGGCGTGCTGGAGCTGCCCACCCTGGGGCTGACGCTGCCCGTGCAGCCGACCTGCACCCCGTCGGCCCTGCAAAACGGGCCATGCCGACAGTTCGGCAGTGCGGCGCAGGGGGATTTTGTGGTGGCGGGGCACAATTACCGCAGCCAGTTCGGCAGGCTGGACCGCCTGTGCGCGGGTGATGCCGTGGTTTTTACGGCGGGCGACGCCGTGTATGCCTACACCGTGCAGACGCTGCGCACTGTGCCGCCGGACACCGACCTGCAGGGCGAGGCGCCGCTGGTTTTGTACACCTGCACCGATTCGGGCGCGGAGAGGCTGGCGGTATTTTGCGATAGGCAGGGGTGAGAGAACAGAAAATTCGCAAAGGAGGGGGTTTTGCCCCCTCCTTTGCTTTGCGTATACGCGCCCGATATGCACGGCGCGAACGCCGATATTATAATAATGTAGAACCCAATAAAATTTTGAAAAATTTTCCCAAAATGCTTGCATAATTACACAATATGTGGCATAATATACGCATATTTTTACAAGAATACTGCATAGGGGGACACCAAAATGAACTTACAGGGACGGGATTTTTTAACACTTCTGGACTATTCGCCCAAGGAGATCGAATATCTGCTGCAACTGGCCGCCGAGCTGAAAGCCAAAAAGAAAGCGGGCATCGCCCACGATGTGCTGCGCGGCAAAAATGTGGCGTTGATTTTTGAAAAAACCTCCACCCGCACCCGCTGTTCGTTCGAGGTGGCGGCCCACGATCTGGGCATGGGCAGCACCTATCTGGACCCCACAGGCAGCCAGATCGGCAAAAAGGAGTCCATCGCGGACACCGCGCAGGTGCTGTCCGGCATGTTTGAGGGCATCGAGTACCGCGGCTACGGCCAGGCCATCGTTGAGGAGCTGGCCAAATACGCCAGCGTGCCCGTCTGGAACGGCCTGACGAACGAGTACCACCCCACCCAGATCCTGGCCGACTTTTTGA
>USNZ01000083.1 GCA_900556255.1 uncultured Oscillospiraceae bacterium | reverse complement strand
TTGCTGTTATCACAGGTGCCAGTTCGGGTATCGGTGCCGAGTCTGCCCGCCAGCTATCCGCACGCGGATACGAGCTGATGCTGGTGGCCCGCCGTGAGGATCGCCTGCGTCAGCTCAGCGCCGGCCTGACCACCACCTGCGAGATCTTCCCTGCGGATCTGAGCAAAAAGAGCGAGTGCCTGCGCCTTGTCAAGGAGCTGCAGGGTCGCCGCATTGACCTGTTTATCAACAATGCGGGCTTCGGCGACTGCGGTATGTTCCTGGATACCGACCTTGACCGCGAGCTGGAGATGATCTCCGTCAACGTGCGGGCGCTGCATATTCTGACCAAGCAGGTGGCACGCATCCTCTGCAAGCAGGGCCACGGTGCACTGCTGAACGTCGGTTCCTGCGCGGGTCTGATGCCGGCCGGCCCCTACATGGCCACCTACTACGCCACCAAGGCGTACGTGGTCAGCCTGACAAGCGCCGTGGCCGAGGAGCTGCGCCGCAAGAACAGCGCCGTCTATGTCGGCTGCCTGTGCCCCGGCCCCGTCAACACCGAGTTCAACTCGGTTGCCAACGTTAAATTTGCACTGCGCGGCATCACGCCGGAGTTCTGCGTCCGCTGCGCCCTGCAGGGGATCCGCAAGCACAAGACCATTATCGTGCCGGGCCGCGCCGTGGCCCTGGGTATGACGGTGGGACGTTTCCTGCCGCGGCCACTGTACATCAAAATTGCCGCCCTGCAGCAGAAAAAGAAACTGTATAGGTAAAAGGGAAAGATGTGTGGTACTTTCTTTGGACGCCCAAAGAAAGGCGCCGCTGCTTCCGAGGCGCAGGGAGCAGGCCCCCTGCATGGCAGCAACCAAAATCCGCCGAAAAAATTACCGGTAAAACTTTGCCGTCCCACTGTTTTTGCCCGCACATTTGTGCTATAATTTACTGTAACACCCAAAAGGAGGTGACCCGCCGTGCCGCAGGAAAACCGAAATATCTATCGCAAACAACCGATGCAAGGCAGCGTCCCGCGCCGCCCTGCGCCGCCCCCGCAAAATACCGATTGGCAAGGGGAGTGGGTCACCCCGCCGCGCCCGAACCCGCCGCGCCGCCCGACCCCCACGCCGGAACAGCGTCGCGATGCCGCCCGCCATGCCCGTGCGCGCCGTCGCCGCCGCCGTCAGCTGATTTTCGTCGGCACGGTGGGGGGCATCTTGCTGGCGTCCGGCGTTATCACATTGCTTTTGCCCAAGACGGTCAAGGGCATTGACCCCACGGCCATTCCCGCCGCGCCGCAAATCGGTGCCGCCCAGCTGGTGGCACCGGTGCCCTACGGCGGCAACCAGGGCAGCGGCAACGTGCAGGCTATCAACTGGGGTGCGGTCGGCCCTGTGCCCCAAACGGCCGAGACCGGCTACACCTACACCGCTGCGCCGCAAAAATCCGACACAGAGGTGCCGGAATTCGGCCGCGTGACCACCGCGTGGTTTGCGGACGCCGCCTTCTTGGGCGACTCTTTGACCGAGGGCTTCTGCGCAGCCGAGTACGGCATCGACGTGGGCGGCGCGCTGGTTTGCGGTTACAAGAGCATCAGCCCCAACACCATCGTCAACCGCACCACCGTCACCAGCCCCGACCGCGGCGAGGAAGTCGCCATGGACGTGCTCACGGCAGCCCAGCCCGCCAAGCTGTATCTGCTGCTGGGCACCAACGCTTTGGTGCAGACCGGCGGTGAGCAGAGCTTTATCAACTACTACGCCCGTATGCTGGACGAGCTTTCCGCCGCACTGCCCAACACCCGCTTTTTCGTGCAGTCCATTCTGCCTGCCACGCAGGAGGCCGCCGCCGACAAGCCCGGCCTGACGCCCGACCACCTGCGCCCCATCAACGAGCAGATCCGCGCCCTGTGCGCCGAGCGTGGGATGTACTTCCTGGATCTGAACGCCGAATTCAGCGACGAAAACGGCTATCTTCTTGCCGAATACGCCCAGCCGGACGGTGTGCACCTCAAGGTTTCGGGCTACAACAAGTGGGTCAGCTACCTGTGCACCCACACGCCGTACAGCAAGCAAAACCCCTACCAGCAGGGCAGCACCTACTACCTCAGCGAGGACGTAAAACAACTTTTGAACGATATACCGTAAGCATCGAGGAAATATTATGCCATATCAAGACCCCAACGAACCCGTCAAACCCCTCTATACCGACCCTGACCAGCCATACAGCGGCAGTGACCCCCGCTACCAGAACCGCTACACCGCCCGCGGCGAATACCACCGCGGCGATGCGCCGTTTCAGTTTCCGTGGTGGGCCATTGTGGGCGCCTTTGTGGTAGGCGCATGGCCGGTGGGGCTGGTGTTTATCGGCGTCAACGCCGCCATCAAAAACGGCAAGCTGGGCGGCTTTGAACAAAAAGTCCACACAGTTCAGACCAAAATGCACCGCGAGTACACCGCCGTGTACAACCGCCCCACCCGTGCGGCCGTGTATGACCGCCCCGCCAAAACGCCCGTCATCAAGACCGGGGGTGACAAGGCAGGGCTGGCACGGGGGCTTACCATTGCCGGCGTGGTGCTGCTGGTGACCGCACTGGTGGCACTGCCGGACGGCATTTATTGGCTGCCCGATGCCCTGGCCGAGGGCGGCTACTACTGGAGATGGCTCATTCAAGACGCCATGCCCGCACTGGTCGCGCTCAGCGGCGGCGTGGGCTGCCTGCTGGGTGCCAACCATGTGCGCACTACGTCCCGCATGCGCAAAAAAATCAAGAACATTGTGGGCGACGCCCCGTATATGTACATTCAGGACATTGCCGATGCCATTCCCTGCAGCTACGACAAATGCCGCAAGCATCTGGAAAACTGCATAGACAAGGGGTTGTTCGGCCCCAATGCCTTTTTGGATATGCGCCGCCGCTGCCTTGTCGTCAAGGAACGCCCGCCGGAAAAACCGGCAAAGCCCAAGCCGAAAAAGACGGTGCAGCAGCAAAAAGACCAGTATCAGCAAATTCTGGACGAGCTGCGCGCCGTCAATGATGCCATCCCCGACGAGGTGATGAGCGACAAGATCAGCCGATTGGAGGCAGTGTCTGCCAAAATTTTTGAGCAGGCCAAGTCCGACCCCGACAAGCTGCCCAAGATGCGCAAATTTATGGATTATTATCTCCCGACCTCGCTCAAGCTGCTGAAAACCTACGCCGAGCTGGACGCGCAGGATGTCGAGGGGGAGAACATCACCGAGTCCAAGCAACGCATTGAGCAAACGATGGATATGCTGGTGCATGCCTTTGAGACCCAGCTGGATCAGCTTTTCCAGGACGATGCCATGGATGTCAGCGCCGATATCGACGTGATGCAGAACATGCTGCGCGCCGATGGCCTGACCGACGATACGCCGTTCAAAAAACAGTGAACCCTTGCAAGTCGGCCCCAAATATGCTACAATGTAAATATCTATAAAGCAATAAAGGAGCGTCACACTATGACCGAACAGGAAATTTTGAGCGCGGTACAGGATATTTTCCGCGATAACTTTGACGATGATACGCTGGAAATTAACCGAGAGACCTGCGCCGACGATATCGAGGACTGGGACAGCCTGGAGCAGATCAACCTGCTGACCGCCATCGAGAAAAAGTTTGGCATCAAGTTCAAGCTGGCCGATGTGCGCGGTTTGGAAAATGTCGGTGACCTGCTGGACCTCGTGGCCCGCATGGTGTAATAGCAAAAGGGCGGCCTTGTGCCGCCTTTTTTCAAATTTTACGATAAAGGATGTACCCGTATGAACCACTACACCCTGGCCGAAATGACCCCCGGCCTTACCGAAGAATTTACCGTGACCGTCACCGCCGAGATGATGCAGAAATTCTGCGAGATCACAGGCGATGTTTCGCCCATCCATATGGATGCCGAATACGCGCAGCAGCGCGGATTTTCGGGGCGCGTCGTCTACGGTATGCTGGGGGCGAGCTTTTTTTCCACGCTGGCGGGCGTCTACCTGCCCGGCGAGCATTGCCTGCTGCACGGGGTCGAGTGCAAGTTTGCCAAGCCGATTTTTATCGGCGATACCCTGACCGTCAAGGGGACGGTGGTCAGCGTCAGTGAAATCGGCAGCGAGGCCGAGATCAAAGCCGTCATCACCAATCAGGACGGCAAGCGCGTCACCCGCGGCGTCATCAAGGCGGGTCTTGCAAAATAAGGAGGTTTTCCCATGGCATATACCTATCTCATCACAGGCGCCACCAGCGATGTGGGCCGCGCCCTGATCGAACGTCTGCTGCGCGCCGAGCCGGACAGCGTTGTGCTGGCCCAGGGCTGCGGCGACCTGCCCAAGCTGGACGCCCTGTGTGCCGCGTTTGCGGGCCGCATCAAGACCTATGACGCCGATTTGTCCGACCGCGCCAAGGTGGACGCTTTTGTGCAGCAGCTGCAGGACGCCCCCGCGCCCACCCATTTTGTGCATCTGCCCGCGCTGCCGGTCGTAAACACCAAATTTAAGGCGTTTGACCAGGCGCGGTTTGATCTGGATATGGAGATCGAGATCCACAGCGCCGTGCGTATTCTGCGCGCCATTCTGCCCGCCATGGCCAAGGCAAAGTTCGGCCGTGTGCTGTTTATCCAGACCAGCTATACCATTGGCTGCCCGCCCAAAAACACCGCCGCCTACGTCATGGCCAAAAGCGCTATCGGCGGGCTGGTCAAGAGTTTGGCGGTCGAGTACGCCAAGTTCGGCGTCACCGTCAACTGCGTGGCCCCCAGCATGATGGAAACCAACTTCCTCAAGGACACCCCCGACCTCATCGTGCAGGCCGCCGCCGCCGACAACCCCATGGGCCGCAACGCCCGCCCCGACGACGTCGTGCCCGCCATGGCGTTTTTGCTGTCGCAGGAGGCCGGCTTTATCACCGGCGTAACGCTGCCCATCACAGGAGGCTCTGCCATTGTCTGATGCTGTCTTTCGTCATGCCGCCGCGGGCGAGGAACGCGCGGTCATTGACTTTATCAACCAAAATTTTGATATGCGCCTGCCACTCATCAACCGCCCGGAGTTTTACCGCCACTACTACGCGGGGCGCGACGGTGTGCCGCAGTTTGTCGTGGCCGAGCAGGATGGCCGCTATCTGAGCGCAGCGGGGTATATCCGCGCCAACGCCGCAGGGCGCGATGTGTGGGTAAGCGTCTGGGTGGCTGCCAAGGGCCACAACGGCGTCGGACTGGAGCTGATGAACGCCCTGCCGCAGCTGACGGGGGCCGAGGTCGTGGCCTGCAACAACATACGCCCCAAAACCTGCGCCTTCTACCGCTTTTTGGGCTGGCAGGCCGAGCGTCTGCCGCACTATTATCGGCTGGCCCCCAAGGCCGAGTACAGCCTGGCTGTGCTGCACAGGGCGGATATCCTGCCAGTGCGGCGCGATCTGGGGCTGGAAAAGGTCGAGACCGTCGATGAACTGTTCGCTCTGGGCATGCCGCCCACGCCCCACACCCCCCGCAAGGATACCTGGTATATGCGGCGTCGGTATTTCCACTACCCGCACTTCCAATATGACGTCTGGGCCGCGCGCGAGAACGGCCGCCTGCTGGCCTACGCCGTGACCCGCACGGTAAGCGCACAGGACACCGGCTGTGTGCCCGTGGTACGTCTGGTCGACTTTGTGGGCGAGGACGCCGTGCTGCCCCGCATAGGTGCGGCGCTGGACGCCATTCTGCACCGCGAGAAGGCCGAGTATATGGACTGCTATAACGCGGGCGTTCCGGCCGCTGTGTGGCGCGCTGCGGGCTTTGTGGAGCGCCTGCCCGATGACGGGCAGATCATACCCAATTACCTGACCCCGCCGCTGCGCGAAAATACCGAGTATTACTATTTTACCAACAAGCCGGAAAACTTTGTGATGTTCAAGGCGGACGGCGACCAGGATCGACCGAATTTACCCGCAGAATAACGGCACAGCGTGCAAAACGAAATAACTTTAACTTTTTTCAAAAAAATGCGAAAAAAGTGTTGACAAATGGGCTTTTGGCGGTTATAATATTAAAGCGTTGAGGGCAACACAACAGCCCACAACAAAGCCCAATGGGGATTCGCATAATGGTAGTGCAGCGGACTCTGACTCCGCCCGTGGGAGTTC
>USNZ01000082.1 GCA_900556255.1 uncultured Oscillospiraceae bacterium | reverse complement strand
TGCCGTGCCTCGCTCGCCGTATCGGCACTTAGAATTGTGCGGTATTGCCTTTAATTTTTCTTCTGCTCACCCTCCGGGAAGATGATCTTATAGATTGGGAAATAAATCACCATCTGCACACCGCCGTTGATGACGGTGATGAGGACGTTGTACAGCGCAGGCGGGAAGAATTGCTTGCACAGCGGCACATAAATGCCCATCAAAAAGCTGCACACGATGGTGATGAGTACGAACGCCACCACGTACCACGCGATCTGATACCACACGTTGCCCTTCGACTTAAACGTGATATTACGCTGCATCGGGAAATTAACGCACTGTGCCAGGAACAGCGTGATGGCAAACGCCGCAAAATAGCCCATACCGCCGGTAGCATCGCCGGTGACTGGGTAGTTGAACACATAGGTGTCCACCGGACCGAGGTTCAGATGAATCAGCTGACAGGGGATGCTGCACCAATCGGTCAGGTTGTAGAACAGCCCCGGCAAAAAGGTCAGCAGCAGATATTGCAGCACCGTGACAAACAGCGAAAAGGCGTAGAATTTCACAAACTGTGCCACGAGCTTATGCTTTTGGGAGAAGTTTGTCCACCAATTATTTATCGTTTCCATAGCTCACCTCATGCTTGCGCAGGCACGGTCAGCTCCGCGCTGTATTCGCCGTCGGAAGCAGCAATCGTCATGGCGTCGCCGTCCCCCATGCGGACTATGGCAAGAGCCTCGCCGTAGTAGGTATCGGTTTCGCTGTCCAGATAGCTGTGCTTGTTGAAAGGGCAGGCACTGCCCAGCCCCACCAACGTGCCGCCGCGCACCTGTACCTGAATATTGCCGCGCATCAGCGGCTTGGTGATGCCGTTTTCATCGGTGTAGCGCAGACGGACGTAGCACAGATGCCCCGTTTGTGCAGCAGGTTCTTCGGCATCCAGCGTCAGGCTGGTCGCGCCGCCGGCACTTTGCAGCTTGTAGCGACCAATTTCGTGATCGGCAGCGTCATAACTGACGGCTTCCAGCGTGCCACTCTCGTAGGGAATGCTGAACCTCGCAAGGCAGTCATTTTTCAGCGTTTTACTGCCCACCGTGTGACCATTCAACACCAACTCCACACGGGCGGCGCGGGCGTAGACCTCCACGTTGGCCTTGCGCCCCTCGCAGCCGGTCCAGCTCCAGCTGGGCATGGCATTCGTCATTTTCCACGCACTGGGGCTGTGGCGGTCTCCGGTATGGTTGACCGGGCAGACGGCGATATAGGGGCCATTGTCGGCCTCCAGCGCCACGCGGGTATAGAGGGCTTCGCCCAGCGGCTTGCCGGTCAGGTCGATGCGTCCCGAACCCGCTGACACCCAGCCCAAACCGCCGTCGAAGGTCTCGGCGTAGTCGGCGTACTCCCACGAGCCGACCATGACTTCGCCCAAGTAGTCCATGCCCGCCCAGACAAAGTCGCCCACCAAGCGAGGTTCCTGTTTGGCCAGCTCGCGGAATTTATAAGCATCGTTGCAGAAGGTCTCGCTGCCCAAAATCAACCGCTGCGGGTACTTTTTCAGGTCGTGCTTATAGCGGTAGATGCCGTAGTTGTAGCCCGCAATGTCCATGTTGGCAAAGGCGTCACGGGTCTTGACGTCGCAGCCGTGCAGGGTCGCGCCGCGTTTCATGAACTCGTCACCCAGCAGCCCCGCCAGATTGTTGAAGAACTGGCTGCCGACTGCCTTTTTCTTGGCGGCTTTCTCGCCGCGCTGCTTGGCTTTCTCGGCGCGCTCGGCTTCCTTTTTTGCCTTTTCGTCGCTGTACACGCCGAAGCCGATGGAGCTTAAAAAGTTGAAGAAGATGTTCACGCCGCAGGTCACCGGGCGGGAATCGTCCAGCCCGTGCAGGAAGTCTGTCATCTCTTTGGTCAGGGCGATGCCGCGCTTTTGGGCAGTCTCGCTGACCTCGTTGCCGGTGGAGTAGAGCACCACGCAGGGGTGGTTGTAGTCTTTTTCCACCATGTCGGTCAGATCCTGACGCCACCAGTCGTTGAAATAATCCACGTAGTCATGCTCGGTTTTGTGGATGTACCAATGGTCGATGTACTCGTCCATGACAAGCACACCCTGGCGGTCGCACTCGGTCAGCAGCGCCTTGGAGCAGGGGTTGTGCGCTGAGCGAATGGCGTTGTAGCCGTTCTCTTTCAGCAGGCGTACCTTGCGCGCCACGGCGTCGGGGTCACAAACTGCGCCCAACAAACCATTATCGTGGTGGATGCACGCGCCCTGGATGATGTACCGCTTGCCGTTGAGCAGGAAACCGTCCGTACCCCACTCGACCTTGCGAACACCGAACGTCTCGGTCACCTCATCATCGGCAAAGCTGACGCGGCAGGTGTACAGGTTGGGCGTTTCAGGTGTCCAAAGGCGGGCGTTATCAAGGGTCAGGGTAAATACGGCCTCGCCGTCGCTCTCCTGCTGCATGGCGGGCAGGTCGTCCACCGTCAGGCGTACCGTGCCGGGGGCGGTGGTCTTTACGCGCACCTCCACGATGGCAGGCTGCAGCGACAGAGTGCGAATTTTAA
The DNA here is from genome assembly GCA_900556255.1 of uncultured Oscillospiraceae bacterium. Taxonomy (GTDB): domain Bacteria; phylum Bacillota; class Clostridia; order Oscillospirales; family Ruminococcaceae; genus Gemmiger. Next base: position 3,599 of record USNZ01000082.1, on the reverse strand, counting down.
CACCATTCAGCGTGATATGCGCGCCCCTTGCCTTCCAAAGCTGCACCGGGCGGTAGATGCCCGCACCGGAATACCATCGGCTATTGGGCTGGTCGGCGTTGCGGGCAATGACCCGCAGCTCGTTCTCCCCTGCGTGCAGATACGGCGCACAATCAACATAAAAGTTGGTGTAGCCGTAGGGGCGGAACGCAGCCTTTTGACCGTTGAGCCAGACCTCGGCATTATGGTAGACACCCTCAAACTCCAGAATGTGGGTGTCTGCCAGCTCGTTTTCCGGCACGGTCAGGGTGCGCTGGTATTCGTAGTCATATCCCTCGTACCAGCCGGTATTGGTGCCGCCCGCGCTTATAGCGGTGCGGGGTTCGGCCAGCATGGCATCATGGGGCAGGGTCACCGCTTTGCCGGGTGCGGTATCGCCCAAATGGCGGCACGTCCAGCCGGTGAGAAGTGGGGTTGGTTTCATAGTGGTATACCTTTCCTGAGATTCCAAAAGGCCTCGGACGCTGCACAGCCTCCGAGACCTTTATCACTTTACATGGCTTTATCTTTGCGCATGAAAGAACTGATGAGAAGTGCCAGCATACTGATGGCGACCACCACGCAGATACGCATGATCGCGCCGATTTTGCTGACGTCGCCGAACATCGCCAAGCCGAAGAAGTAGCCGACAAAGGTATAAACGGAATCCGTAATAAAAGCGCAGAGGGAGACCGCGCTGAGCGCCGGGGCTGCGATTGCCAGCAGGTCATTGTCCGTTACCAGCCCGGCTGCACCGGCCGCCACGGCCGCCACAAGTCCAATGTATACCCAGACGTTGTTGCTGCCGGTGTCGGCAGCATACAAGGCATACAGGATAATACCGACCAGTGTCAGAACGGTCCCGGCAAGATCCAACCAGAAGCCTACGGCTCTGTTTTGAAACAGGTTCTTCATTTTCGTGTCCTCCTATCTCAGGCTTTTTCTTCGCTGCGGCGCTTGGCGCGGAACATCATGAACAAACTGCCCACCATCAGCAGTGCAAACACGACATCAATGGCATACAGTGCGATCTGCCACCACGGCATGATTGACTCGACCGTAGCATTCATGCTTAGACCGTTGATCAAATTCGTGTGAGAGAGCATATAGTGGTAGCGCTTGACGGCATCACGCAGGTTCAACAGCATATTGCCGTCGTCGTTGCTGCGAATTTCCTCCACAATGGCGGATGCCGCAGAGCCGGTGGGATCGATGCAGTAGGTCGTGGTACCGGCGCTCAGAGAGGTGGCGAAGTGGCTCTTGTACGCACCGCCAGCCACGCCGTCGGTCTCCTGCTGGCCGTTGAAGCCCCATTCCTTGCGCAGCACCTGCGTGCAGAGCGCCTTGCTGGAGGAAGACCAAACGAGGCCGAGTCGGTTAAAGGACTGCATCAAGGCCATCGTGTTTTCGTTGGAAAGCGCACCCTCAAAGGCGCGCAGGGTCTGCTCACGGAAAGCCTGCTCGTTGAAGAACACGGCAAGACCTTCGCGGTGGAATTCCTGATCGTTGCCAGCTACGTGCTTGATGCCGGGAGTGACGCCACGGCTCTGCACAGCGGTCAGTTCGGTGGTGGTGTACAGGTTGGTCAGAACGGCATCCTCTGAGAAATATTCGCCGTTGCGGCCGCCGAACGGTGTGCGATGCAGATTGCCGCCGCCTGTCCAGAAGAGGGGTAACTTGCAGTACAGCGCTTCCTCCGCCATCAGTTCGCCACGGCGGGTCAGGCGGTCGTTGTTCCACATGCAGGCCGCCACAACAGAACAGGGATACAGGCAGACATCGCGGGTGTCGCCGTATTCTTCGGGGAAGGTGTTTGCGCCGACACTGGCCGTTCCGTCGCCCTCACTGAAAGCGGGCTTTGCCACGGAGGAAACCTCCGGCGTGCCGAACATATCGGAGATTTGGCTTGCCAGTTCCTCCACCGTCATCTGGTCAAGGTATTTATCCCAAGTTTCTGTATCGTCAAAGGAGACGTCTTTCATCGAAACAAAGGTCAGACCATTGTTCTGCCCCTGCGTAATATCGCTGACAGAGGGGGAGTCCTCCGGCTTGGTGTAGAGCTCGCCCTGCAAAATCTGCATCATTTCCTCGGTGCAGGTGATGGCGGGGGCTTTAGTCGGGAATGTGCCGTTCCAGTCCTGACGGGTCAGGTAGGTAACAGAACCCTCCTGCCAGTAGTTTGCGTTACAGTCATCAAACTGGTTGGTGACTTCCTCGCCGGTGACAGAGTAGCGGTAGCTCTCGGTATCCAGCGTATCATAGTTCCAACGGTAGGTCTTGGCGGCGTTGCCCTCCACGGTATTGCCATCCTGATCGACCATGCCGGATGCGCCCTTGGCCGCCAGAATGTTGTTCAGGGCGTCATGGGCATTATCGCCCAGCGCCAGATAGTAGTCGCCTGCGCTCAGGATATAACCCTTGGCGTTGGTGTAGTCATAGCTGGCCATCATGTAGCGATCCATCGTGACCGTGACCTGCTCCGACTGGCCGGGCTTCAGCTCGTCGGTCTTGCCGTAGCCAATGACCTGCACGGCGGATTTTTCCACGGCGTTCTGCTTTTCGTAGTCGCCGTAGGGGGTCTGCACATACAACTGCACGACCGATTTACCGCTGACGCTGCCGGTGTTTTTCACCGTGACAGTTGCAGTGAACATATCCTGATCGGCGTCATAGCTCACGCTGTTCAGCGTCTGCTCAAAGGTTGTATAGGACAGACCGTAGCCAAAGGGGTAGGTGACCTCAGCGGCATAATTCCAGCCGCCGCCAAAGGACGAACCTGTCGTGCCGGAGGCACCGGAAGCGGGATTCAGGATAGAATCCTCATAACGGGTCTCGTAGTACTTGTAGCCAACGTAGATGCCCTCCGCCTGCGTTGCCGTATAGGAAACATGCAGCGGGGAATCCGTGACAATACCGGAGTTCAGCACCTCGTCCACGTTGCTCCACTCGGCAACGTTCTGGCTCTGGGTGTATGCAGCCGGGGAGGACAGCGAGTTAGCTGCATAGGTGTCGGTCAGGTGGCCGGAGGGATTTTCCTTGCCGGTCAGCAGGTTGGCGACACCCTCAAAGCCGCGCTGGCCGGGGTCGCCGATCCACAGACAGGCGTCCACGTTGTACTCGTCCATCCAGCCTAATTCCATGGGGTAGGCGCTGTTCAGCAGCACAACGATCTTGCTGAATTTTCCGGAATCGCGGATCATTGCCAGCATATCTTTTTCGTCCTGATGCAAAGCCAGGGCGCTGATACCGTCCGGGTCTTCCATCATCATTTCACAGTCCTCACCGCCCTCGCGTGCCAGCATGACGATAGCGACATCGTTGTAGTCGTTCTCCCAGCTTTGCTGCAGCTGCGCAGTGTAGAAAGACTTAGGTTCTTCGCCCAATACAGGCGCTGCATTGAAATCGCCGGTAGAATTCGGACCACCCGAAATCGTCAGGTTGTTGCTGGCCACACGAGAGGTCGAGCTGTTTTTATAGGCATCGTACAACGTATCATTGATAGAGAAACCGACATCCTTCAACGCCTGATAGCGCCAGGACAGCTCGGTGCAAGTTTTTCATTTGTGTTTCCCATGCCGCTG
>USNZ01000081.1 GCA_900556255.1 uncultured Oscillospiraceae bacterium | reverse complement strand
ATTTTATGCTCTAGAGGTATTTTCATCGTCGGCACATGTCCGCCGATGAAAATGGATACAAATTTGCTTTTTCTACAAGCTGAAAACCCTCTCTCCCCATTTCCGGGAGAGAGGGTTTTCTTTCGGTTATTGCGGCGCAGGCTGTGCGCCGGGCAAAAGGGTCACAACATCGCGCAAAAGGGTCAGCGGGCTTTCGCCCTTCTGTACGCGCAGGCTGAAATACGGGCGGCCCATCGCATTATACAGCACGCGGTGGGGGAACTGTTCCATGATCACGCCCAGCTGACGCGGGCCGACAATATCACTGTACAAAATCAGTCGGTCGTCGCGCTGCACGATCTCCGCAATGCCGACGCGGGCGGCGGTCACGCGCACCAGCGAGACATCCACAAGCCCCTGCACGCTCTTGGGCGGGTCGCCGTAACGGTCGATCAATTCGTCCAGTACGTCCTCGGCATCGGCGGTCGTCTCAATAGCGGCAATGCGCTTGTACGCCTCGATGCGTCCGGCGGCGTCGGGGATGTAATCCTCCGGCAAAAAGGCGTCAATGGAAATATCCACCAGACAGTCGCTCTTGTCGGGTGCGGGCGCCTCGCCGCGGGCGGCGCTGATCGCCTGTCCCAGCATTTTTACATACAGATCGTAGCCCACGGCTTCCATGTGTCCGTGCTGGCTGTGTCCCAGCAAACTGCCCGCGCCGCGTATCTGCAAATCGCGCATGGCAATGCGGAACCCCGAACCGAAGGAGGTGAACTCCCGTATGGCCGAAAGCCGCTTGGCGGCGATCTCGGTCAGGACCTTGTCGCGGGTAAAGGTGAAGTAGGCATACGCCTTGCGGGAGGAACGCCCCACCCGCCCGCGGATCTGGTACAGCTGGCTTAGCCCCATGCGGTCGGCGTTTTCGATGATCAGCGTGTTGCAGTTGCGCACGTCCACGCCGGTTTCAATCAGCGTGGTGCAGACCAGAATGTCGATCTCATTGTCCAAAAGCTGCTGCCAGACGGAGGAGATCTGCTCCTCGGTCATTTTGCCGTGGGCGATGCCGATGCGCGCCCCCGGCACCATCTGCCCGATGCGTGCCGCGCAGGCGTCAATGGTTTCCACGCGGTTGTGCAGATAGTACACCTGCCCGCCGCGCGCCAGCTCCTTGCGGATGGCTTCGGCCACAATGCCCTCGTCATATTCCAGCACATAGGTTTCGATAGGCTGGCGCTCAAAGGGCGGCTGCTCAATCGTACTCATGTCCCGTATGCCGGAAAGCGCCATATTCAATGTGCGCGGAATGGGCGTGGCCGACAGCGTCAGCATGTCCACGCCGATGAAGTTTTCTTTCAGCTTTTCCTTGTGCTTTACGCCGAAACGCTGCTCTTCGTCAATGATGACCAGCCCCAAATCCCTGAACTTTACATCGTCGGACAGCAGGCGGTGGGTGCCCACCACAATGTCCACGGTGCCGTCCTTCAGGCCGCGCAGCGTTTCTTTTTGTTCCTTGGCGCTGCGGTAACGGCTCAGCAGCCCGATGCGGATGGGAAAGGACTCCATGCGCGCTATGGCGGTGTTGAAGTGCTGCCACGCCAGAATGGTGGTGGGGGCCAGAATTGCGCACTGCTTGCCGCCCATCACGCACTTGAACGCCGCGCGCAGGGCAACCTCGGTCTTGCCCACGCCGACGTCGCCGCACAGCAGGCGGTCCATCGGGTAGGGCTGCTCCATGTCATGCTTGATGTCGGCGGCGCAGGTCAGCTGGTCAGGGGTTTCGTCGTAGGCAAAGCGCTGTTCAAAATCCCCCTGCCAGGTGTCGTCGGCAGGGAAGGCGTAGCCCTTTGCCTGCTTGCGGCGGGCGTACAGCTCAATCAGCTCCTTGGCCATGGCCTCGGTGGCCGCCTTGACGCGCTTGCGGGTCTTGGCCCAGTCGCCGCCGCCCAGACGGCTCAGTTTTACGTTGTCGCTGTCACCGGGCGCGGTATAGCGCGAAAGCAGATCCAGCTGGGTGACAGGCACATACAAAACGTCCTTTTTGTCGTACTGGATGCGCAGGTAGTCCTTGGTGACGCCCTGCACGGTCATACGCTGAATCCCCGCGTACCGACCGATGCCGTGGTTCTGGTGTACGACCAGGTCGCCCTCGGAAATTTCGCTCAGGCTGTTCAGGGCGTCCTTGCTGCGCTTTTTCTTCTTTTGCACACTGCTCACGCCGAAGGCGCGGGCGGTGATGACGGCATATTTGGCAAACGGCAGGCTGCAGCCTGCGCTCAGCTGGCCCGGCAATACCTGCACCAGCCCGGCGGCCGGCACTGCGGCGGCATCGGTGGTGACCTGCAGCCCGTGGGTGCGCAGGTCGTTGGCAAGGCCGACGGCCGCGCGGGCGGTGCCTGCCATCACGGTAACGGCAGCCCCGCCGTTGCACAGCGGGGTCAGATCCTCCAGCAGGGCAGCAACCTCGCCGGCCCAGGAGGGCAGGGTATGGGCGGGCGCATTGACGACGGTTTTCAGGGAAATATCCGGCATACTGCGCACAAAGTTTTCCGCACAAATCGTGGGATACCGCCCCGTCTGCGCCCACAGCCAGGCGGCGTCGGCGTACAACTCGCCCAGCCCTGCGGCCAGAACACCGTCCTGCAGCAGGGCGGCTTGCTCCTCGCCTCGGCGGAAATCCGCCGCGCGCTGTGCCTCTTTTAAGGAGGCCGGCTCCTCAAAAATCAGCAGCGGCTCGTCCAGATAATCCAGCACGGTGGCGGGTTCCGGGTAGCGCACGGCGAGATATTTGTCCATATTCACCGGCATGACGCCCGCGTCCAGCTGGCTGAGTTCGGGGGCAAGGCAGCTTTCCAGTGCCGTGCGCTTTTTGCCGCGCTGCTTTTTCAAAAAGGCGCGCAGCAGCTCGGCGGCAGCGGGCGGTGCGCCCAGCAAAACCTCCCGCGCGGGGCTGACATACATTTTGGTGATGCTCTCGTCCCGACGCTGGGTGGCCAAATCGAAGGTGTGCATGGTGTCTATCTCATCGCCCCAAAACTCCATGCGCACGGGTTGTTTCATGTCGGGGGCGTAGATATCCACAATGTCGCCGCGCACCGAAAACTGCCCCGGCCCGTCTACCTGAGCGCGGCGGGTGTACCCGGCACTGTACAAAAGCGCGGTCAATTCCTCGCGCGGCAGGGTGTCCCCGGCGTGCAGTGTGCGGGTGTTGGCGCAGAAATCCGCGCGCGGGGTGGTGTACTGGGTCAATGCCTCCTCCGGCACACAGACGGCGCGCAGCCGCCCGCCCACCAGGTCGCCCAGAACGCTCAGGCGGCGGTACTCGTACTCGCGGCCGGTGCCCTCGATGGGGCGCAGCAGGTAATCCCGCGCGGGGAATACCGCTGCCGGGATGCCCAGCACGTTCAAATCGGCCGCAAAGCGGGTGGCCTCGGCCTCGCCGGGGGTAACGATGCACAAGGGTGCCCCCGTCTGCCGCGCCAGCGCAGCATATACCATGGCACGCCCCGATGCGGGTATGCCAAATAAGGCGCAAGCCCCCGATGTGCCGAGCGCCTGCGCCAGTTTTGAAAACTCTTGTGTTTTTATAAAAAGTTGGTCAAACATGATGGTCATTCCAGATATTGTTTGGCAAGCCAGCCGCACTTGCCGTTGTACTGCACAACGACCCAGCTGCCGTCGGCGTTGCTGCCCAGTGCGGTGACGGTGGTGCCCATGGGAATCTGCGCTACCTTATCAAAATCCGTGCCGGGGCCTGCCCGCAGGTTCATGTTGGCATCGGCGGGGGTCTTGTAGTCGGGCTGCTGCCCTTCCTCAAACAGGGTGGCGGGCTGCTCGGCCAGGGTGGCCAGGGGGTCGGTTTCTGCGGCGGCGCTTTCCGATGCGGCAGAGCTTTCCTCGGTGGGGGAGGACTCTGCCAAGGCAGGCGCACTTCCCGTGTCTCCGGGCTTGACCTCGGCGGCGGAGGATACCCCGTCGGCCACGGCGCTGCCGACAGGCGTCTTTTTGCCGTCGCTCTTGCCCGTCACCAGAAATAAGCTGACCGCGACGGACAGAATCATCATGGAGGCGCACGTTACCAGACAGGTTGCGGCGCGTGTGCGGAGTTTACTCATGGGACAGACCCTTTCTGCATTTATTTGTTGTACTTGTTTTGCGCGTAGGACAGGTTGCCGTCCATAATCAGGCGGGCGGCGGCCTCAATGTCGGGGTAACGGTCGGTCATGGCCTTGCGGTCCTCGGCGGGCAGCTTGCCCAGCACCCAGGCGGCCAGGTCATACTGCGGGTTAGGCTTGGCACCGATGCCGATGCGGATGCGGGCAAATTCCTCGCACCCCAGGCTGGCAATGATGCTTTTCAGACCGTTGTGCCCGCCCGCCGAGCCTTTGGGACGGATGCGCAGATGTCCGGGCTGCTGGGTGATGTCGTCGCACAGCACAATGACGTGCTGGGCGGGGATCTTAAAAAAGTTGGCGGCGGGGGCGATGCTCTGCCCGCTTAAATTCATATAGGTCAGCGGCTTGAGCAGGACCACCTTGTGGCCGTCCACCTGGGCGGTGCCGTACAGGCCCTGCCACTTGGACTTGGCAATGTCGCAGTGCCACTGCGCGGCCAGATAATCCAGCGCCTCAAAACCCGCGTTGTGGCGGGTGCCGTCGTATTTCGGTTCGGGGTTGCCCAGACCGGCAATCAGCCAATCCGCCCCGGAGGTCATTCCTAGCATAGCTTCTTCCTTTACATCAGCCGTTTTTCTTGTCGGCTTCCAGTTTTTGCTTTTTTGCAATGTACTTTTGCAGCTTGCGCTCGCCCCAGCCGTCAATTTCGGCCTGCTTGGCGCGCTCAATGCCCAGCGCCCCGGCGGGTACGTCGCGGCCGATGGTGGAGCCTGCGGCGGTAAAGGCGTGGTCACCCACGGTGACGGGGGCCACCAGGTTGGTGTTGCAGCCGATAAAGGCGTAATCGCCGATGGTGGTGTGGAACTTGCCCTCGCCGTCATAGTTGCAGGTTACGGTGCCGCAGCCGAAGTTGCAGTACTTGCCCACAGTGGCATCGCCGATGTAGGTCAGGTGGCTGACGGTGTTGCCCTCGGCAAAGTCGGCGTTCTTGGTCTCAACGTAGGCACCCAGATGGCAGCCCTCGGCGGTCTTGGTGCCGGTGCGCACATGGGTAAAGGGGCCGATTTTGTTGTTGGGGCCGATATGGCTCTGGTAACACTGGCTGGCGTTCACGGTGGAGTTTTCCTCCACCACAGTGTCTTCCAGCAGGGTGTTGGGGCCGATCACGCAGCCCGCACCGATCTCGGTCTTGCCGCGCAGGATGCAGCCCGGCAGGATCACGGCACCCGGCGCAATGACTACGTCGGGGTCAATGTACACATCACGGCTGACAAACTCCACGCCGTTGTTCAGGTGGTATTCAAACGCGGCGGCATAGCGCTGCTGTGCGGCTTCAAACTTTTCTTTGGCGGTAGACATGCAAAACACTCCTTACCTTATAAATGCCTCAAAGCCGGGCTGCGCCGCAGGCGCAGCCCGGCTCTATGGCTATTGTACTCTATCCGCGGCGTTTTCGCAAGCCGAAAACCGTTTGGCGGCAATAAATTGTGCCAAGGGGGAAATTGGCGAAAAGCAAAAATCCGTAAAGATTCTCAACTTTCTGCCCATTATAGTTTACATGATTTTTGTGCAAGTTGCAATAGATTCCGCAAAAAAGTTTGGCCAATTTTCGGCAAACCTATTGAGCATTTTTTTAACAATCCACTGGAAATTCCGTTTGCAGTCTGTTATAATGGACTATGCAAACATGATTTATGTAATGCACACGTCCAAAACACATTTGGGAGGAAAACTATGAGCAAGAAATTCTTGTACCTGTTCAAGGAAGGTCACGAGGCTTTCGGCGGCGACCAGACCACGATGAAAAACATCCTGGGCGGCAAGGGCGCCGGTCTGGCTGAGATGACTCACGCCGGCATGCCGGTGCCTCAGGGCTTTACCATCACCACGGAAGCCTGCACCCAGTACTACGCTGACAATCGTGAGATCAACGACGAGATCAAGGCCGATATCTTTAAGTATATGGGCATCCTGGAAGAGCAGACCGGCAAGCAGTTCGGTTCTATCGATAACCCCCTGCTGGTTTCCGTCCGTTCCGGTGCCCGTCAGTCCATGCCCGGCATGATG
>USNZ01000080.1 GCA_900556255.1 uncultured Oscillospiraceae bacterium | reverse complement strand
TGCCGGAGTAGAGGGTCAGCCATCCGGCCTTGTTGCCCATGATCTCGATGCACATCACGCGGCTGTGGCTGCCGGCGGTGGTGTGGATGCGGTCAATCACGTCGGTGGCAATATCCACGGCGGTGTGGAAGCCGAAGGTCACATCGGTGCCGTAGATGTCATTGTCGATGGTCTTGGGCAGACCGATGATGTTCAGCCCCTCCTGGCTGAGCAGGTTGGCGGTTTTGTGGGTGCCATTGCCGCCCAGGCACAGCAGGCAGTCCAGCTTGGCGGCGCGGTAGTTTTTCTTCATGGCGGCGACCTTGTCCACACGGTCATCCTCCACCACGCGCATCTTTTTGAACGGGGTGCGCTTGGTGCCCAAAATGGTGCCGCCCACCGTCAGAATACCGCTGAACTCGTCGGGGCTCATCTCGCGGTAGTTGCCGTTGATCAGGCCGTCGTAGCCGTTCATAACGCCCACGATCTCGACCTTGTCGCCCATGCGGTGGTACAGTGCCTTGGCAACGCCGCGCAGCGTTGCGTTCAGGCCGGGGCAGTCCCCACCGGAAGTTAAGATACCTACACGAATAGCCATTTTTGCTTGCCTCCCTGATGTATCAAGATTTGATTTTTCTACCTATAAAATACCGCCGTCAAGGACTGTTGTCAAGAAAAAAATACGGCCCGCACGGCTGCGTCCCCGCTTGTATTATAGCACAGACGAGACACGCTGAAAACAGCAATCATTATAAAATTTCTCAAAACACGGCGAACATTTTCATACAAATAGTTAAAAAATCCTTGACATTGCGCCCTCGAAACGGTATGCTTGTAGTAAAGAACGGCAAAAGGCGGTGCTGTGTATGAATGCCAAAGGGGATGCGAACCGCAGCGTTCGCTCTACCAAGAAAAAGCTGTATAATGCCCTGATTCAACTGCTGCAGGAAAAAGACCTGCGGGAAATCACCGTGCGCGAGCTGACCGAGCTGGCGGGCATCAGCCGCGGCACGTTTTACTTCCACTATGCGGATATCTATGCCCTGATGGAGCAGATGGAGGCCAGCCAGCTGGAAGGGCTGTGCAACCTGCTGGACGCCATTGTGCCCAATGCCTCGCAGGAAGATGTGCCCTACGCGCTGGTAGCGCTGTTCCATTATATGGAGGAAAACGCCGAGGTTTGCCGCGCGCTGTACGGCAAAAGCTGGGAATCCCCGTTTTTGCACAATGCCAAGGAGGTCGTGCTGCGCCGCTGCATGGGCGAGTTCCCCCACGGCACCAGCGAACGTGACCGCTATCTTTTGTCCTTTATTGTGGACGGCTGTTTCGGCACCATTCAGCAGTGGCAGCAGGCAGGCTATACGCCCCCCGCGTCCGAGATGGCCGCGACCGCGTGGCAGGCGATCCGCGCCGTAAAACGGCTGCTGTAAGACCCGCTGCCGTATTGCAATTTGCCCCGCGGCAGGGTATAATACATCTATATTGTAAGGACACTTTTGTCCAAAAGAAGGAGAGTTTACAATGGGATTTTTTGATTTTCTGAAGAAGAAACCCGAGCCGGAGACCCCTGCCATGGTGCTGTACGCCGATGCCAAGGGTACCATCGTGCCCATGGAGCAGATCCCCGACGAGGTGTTTGCACAGGGCATCCTGGGCCAGTGCTGCGGCATTGACCCCGCCGAAGGCAAGGTCTTTGCCCCCGCCGGCGGCGAGATCACCCAGGCCCCCGACAGCGGCCACGCCCTGGGCATCATGGCCGATAACGGCGCCGAGGTGCTGATCCACGTGGGCGTGGACACCGTTGAGATGAAGGGTGACGGTTTCAGCCCCAAGGTCAAGGTCGGCGACAAGGTCAAGAAGGGCGACCTGCTGCTGGAGATGGATCTGGAAAAGATCGCCGCTGCCAACCACCCCGCCGTAGTCATCACCGTTGTCACCAACACCGATGACTTCAAGGCCGTTGAGCTGGCTGCCGCCGGCACCGTACAGCCCGGCGACGAGCTGTTCAAGCTGAGCAAGTAAACACCGACACGCTCAAAGAAGGGGTTCGTCGCGGTGTGGCTGCGCCACGCTCCTGCACCCCTCCTTTGGATTCACCCTATCGCCAAAAATCACGTTCTCATGCCTAAAGGCGACTCGAACGCGATTTTTGACTCTAGCGGTATTTTCATCGTCGGCACATGTCCGCCGATGAAAATGGATACAAATTTGCCTTTTCAACAGTCTGCACCCCGCTTCGGCGGGGTTTTATTTTTGCCCGCCGCCGCATACGCTGTACAAAACACGCTTGAATCGGGGAGGGCTGTGCCGTGCGGCGAAAAAATACACATTCCGAGACTCTGCAAAAAATGTTCGTTTGTGCAGCGGCGGCGATGCTGTTGGCGGGCGTGGCGCTGACGGCGCATCACCTGTACCATGCCGAAAATGCCGAAACCGCCACCCCCAACGACTGCTTTGCCGCAGCCGCCGCGCAAAATCCGGCGCTGCCCAAGATGGTCTGCCTGACCTTTGATGACGGCCCCAGCAAGAACACCGATGCCATCCTGCAAATTCTGGACGAAAACAAGATCCCCGCCACCTGGTTTGTCTGCGCACAGGACGCAAACGAGGCGTACCTGCCCAAAATTGCGGATATCCTGGCGGCGGGGCATCAGATCGCTTTGCACAGCGCCACCCACGAATATGCAAAAATCTACCGCAGCACCGATGCGTTTTGGCGTGATATCGATGAATTGAAGGACGCCCTGCGCCCCTACCTTGACCCCGATGCGCTGGAATGGCTGCGCTTTCCGGGCGGCAGCACCAACACGGTCAGCCACCGATACGGCGGCAGCGACATCATGAAACGCCTGAAAGCCCAGACCGAGGAACGCGGTCTGCACTGGATAGACTGGAACGTCTGCGCCGAGGATGCCACTGCCGCCCACCCCAACGCCGCGCAGATTTTGCGCAACATAAAGCGCGAGGCCGAGGGGCGGGACATCTGCGTGGTGCTGATGCACGACACCAAGGCCACGGGGCAGACCGTGCAGGCACTGCCGGATATCGTGCAGTATTTTAAGGAGCAGGGATACGCCTTTTGCACGGTGGCGCAGATGGACGCTGCCAAAAATAAAGCGGAATAGTCTGGAAATGAAACGGATTTTGCGGTATACTAAAGGCAATACAGAGTAAAGAGGGTATAACGTATGCAGGAACGCAAAACCATTGTCATCGCCGCCGACGGCAGCGGCGACTTTGCCACCCTGACCGCCGCCGTGCAGGCGCAGCAAGCCGACGCGCAGCAGCCCGTGCGGTTTTACATCAAAAAGGGCATCTACCGCGAGCGCCCGTTTATCGAGCTGGCAGACTACTGCCTGCAGGGCGAAAGCCGCACCGAAACCGTATTCACGGCGGGTGTGGGCGGTCGCGACCCCTGGCCGGGCGAGGAAAAGACAGGCACCTTCCGCAGCTACACGCTGTTTTTGGGCGGCCGCCGCGCCGAGGTGCGCGACCTCACGGTAGAAAACACCGCAGGGGATGGTGTCAAGGCGGGGCAGGCGCTGGCAGTTTACGCCGATGCCGCGCGTGTCTATATGGAAAACGTGACCCTGCTGGGCAACCAGGACACGCTGTTCACGGCACCGCTGCCCGAACAGGAGCGCGAGAAAAACGGCTTTCGCGGCCCGCGCCAGGACACCCCGCGCCTTGACACCGTGCAGTATTACCGAAACTGCACGATTCGCGGCAACATCGATTTTATCTTCGGCGGTGCCAACGCCGTGTTTGACCGCTGCCGCATCGAGCCGTGGAACCACGCCAAACCCATCAGCTACATCACCGCGCCCAGCACCCCCGCCGGGCAGCCCGGCTACCTGTTTGTGGACTGCACCGTGCAGGGCAACTGCCCCGCGGGCAGCGTGTATCTGGGCCGCCCCTGGCGTAAGGATGCCGCCTGCTGCTGGCTGCACTGCCGGTTGAGTGAGGAGATCCGCCCCGACGGCTGGGACAACTGGAATAATCCCGAAAATGAAACTACCGCCCGCTTTGCCGAGTACGAAAACAGCGGCAGGGGCGCTGCCGCCGTGCGGGCTTTCGGCACTGTGAACGATGCCGAAACCCTGCAAAAGCAGCTGGAAAATCTGACTGCGCTGCGTACAATGTTTGATGTTCAGGTATAAACTGCGCAAAATAACCAGAAAATCCTTGAAAAGTAAAACAAAACAGTGTATAATGTGCAAAGTGCCGGGAGGTAGAAATGCGAAAAACCGAAAGTCAAAAAATCGCCCTGTGCGGGGTGCTGGGGGCGCTGTCCGTCGTGCTGCTGCTGTTGGGCAGCGCATTGCAGATCGGCACCTACGCCGCGCCCATGCTGGCAGCGTTTTTGCAGATCCCTGTGCTGGAGGAATACGGCCCCAAGTATGCACTGCTTTTGTACCTGACGGTATCTGTTCTGGCAGTGCTGCTGGTGCCCGAAACCGAACTGGCGCTGTTTTACGCGCTGGTCATGGGGTATTACCCCGTGCTGCGCACAGCCCTGCAACGCGTGAAAAACACGCTGCTGCGTTGGATCGCCAAGTTCGCGGTGTTCAATGCGGGCACGGCGCTGCTGTATCTGGTGCTGTTTGCGCTGCTGGGGCCCGCTGTTCTGAACGAGCTGCTTGAGGACGGCGTCGGTATGGCAGCCATGTTTTTGGCCATGGGAAACCTGTCCTTTTGGCTGTGTGACCGTGCGCTGTTTAACCTGACCCGCTACTACCATGTTGCCCTGCAGCCCAAACTGAAAAAGAAGTTCTTTTGAAAAAAAGGAGTTATAGCTATGTGGTACGATGAAGCCGTTGTCTATCAAATTTACCCGCTGGGTCTGTGCGGTGCCCCGCTGCAAAACGAGGAGCCGGACGGCGCGGACAACCACCGTCTGCTGCGTCTGCTGGATTGGGTGGCGCACATCAAAAAGCTGGGCGCGACCTGCGTTTTGTTCAACCCCCTGATGGAAAGCGACGCCCACGGCTACGACACCCGCGACTATAACCAAGTGGATCGCCGCCTGGGCAGCAAGCAGGATCTGCAGCAGGTCTGCAGCGCACTGCATGCCGCGGGCATCCGTGTACTGTTTGACGGTGTGTTCAACCATGTGGGGCGCGGTTTCTGGGCGTTTAAGGACGTGCAGCAGCGCCGCTGGGACAGCCCCTATAAGGACTGGTTCCACATCAGCTTTGACGGCAACACCAACTATAACGACGGCTTCTGGTACGAATCGTGGGAGGGCTGCAACGAGCTGGTCAAGCTCAACCTGCAAAACCCGCAGGTAAAGCAGCACCTGTTTGACGCTGTGCGCGGCTGGGTGCGCGATTACGATATCGACGGTCTGCGCCTGGACGTGGCCTACTGCCTTGACCTCGGCTTTTTGGGTGAGCTGCGCGGGCTTGCCAACGACATCAAGCCCGATTTTGTGCTGGTGGGCGAAACCCTGCACGGTGATTACAACCGCTGGGTCAACGACCACGCCTGCCACAGCGTGACCAATTACGAGTGCTATAAAGGGCTGTATTCCAGCTTTAACACCGGCAATATGCACGAGATCAGTTACAGCCTGAATCGCCAGTTCGGGTCCGAGCCGTGGTGCCTGTACACCGGCAAGCATCTGCTCAGCTTTGTGGATAACCACGATGTAACGCGTATTGCCACGATTTTGACCGACAAAAACCACCTAAAGCCCGTCTATGGTCTGACCTTTGGTATGCCCGGTGTACCCGCCGTCTACTACGGCAGCGAGTGGGGCATGGAGGGGGACAAGCGCAACGGCGACCCGACCCTGCGCCCCGCCGTGGAAACCCCGCAGGAAACCGAGCTGACCGCATGGATCGCCGCACTCGCCAAGGCCAAAACCGGCAGCAAGGCGCTGTGCTACGGCAGCTACCGCAATGTGCTGGTGCAGCCCAAGCAGCTGATTTTTGAGCGCTGCGCCGACGGCGAGCGTGTGTTGGTGGCCATCAACGCCGACGCGAACCCCTTTGACGCCCACTTTGACGCGGGCTGCGGGCGCGCGGTGGACTTGATCGACGGCACCGACCACGACTTCGGCGGCGGCAGCAAGCTGGAACCGTACAGCTGCCATTTCTGGAAGTGTGAACATTGACCTTGGGCAACACCGCACGCCGCGTTTGCTGCTAAACAAAAAGGTTTGGACAGGCGAAAGCCTGTCCAAACCTTTTTCTGCTTTTGCTCTTTTTACAGTTACTGGTCGTTG
>USNZ01000079.1 GCA_900556255.1 uncultured Oscillospiraceae bacterium | reverse complement strand
CCGGTGTCGGTCAGCAGCGGGATATAGGCGGTCAGCACGGTGACGGCGGCCAGCGCGTCCTCGTACCCGCGGATGACCATGCTGGAGAAGGAGGACGACACCATCAGGAACAGCAGCCACGGGGCACGGCTCTTGTACAGATCCCACATGGATTGCTTGAAGTAGGGCTTGTCGGTGGGGCCGATAGCGTTCATCTTGGCGATATCTTCGCTGGCCTCGTCCTGCAAGATGGAGATAGCGTCGTCGATGGTCACGATGCCGACCAGGCGCTTTTCGTTGTCCACGACGGGAATTGCCAGAAAGCCGTACTTTTCAAACAGCTGGGAGACATCTTCCTGGTCGGTGGTGGTACTGACGCTGATGACGTTGTCGTCCATCAGGTCAGCGATATGCTCGTTGTCCGGCTCGCGGCAGAGTATCAGCGCGCGCAGCGAGACCACGCCGATCAGTGTGCGGTCACGGTCGGTAACATAGCAGTTGTTGATGGTTTCCTTGTCAAATCCGTTTTGGCGGATGGAGTCGATGGCCTGCGACACCGTCATACCGGCGCGCAGCTCCATGAACTCGGTGGTCATGACACCGCCGGCGGAATCTTCGGGATATTTGAGCAGTTCGTTGATCATGCGGCGGGTCGCCGGGTCAGCCTGCGCCAAAATACGCTTAACGACATTGGCGGGCATTTCCTCCACCAGATCCGTCGCATCATCAACAAACAGATCATTGACCACGACCTTCAGTTCTTTATCGGTCAGGCAGTCGATCAGGGTCTGCTGGGTCTCGGGGGTAAGCTCGGCAAAAATTTCCGCTGCCAGATCCTTGGGACACAGGCGAAACAGCACCGGGAGCTTTTCGGGCGGGAGATCCTCAAACACCGCAGCCAAATCGGGCGCGGGCAGGTTTTCCATGACATCCCGCAGGCTCTGGTACTTTTTTGCATCGTCCAAGTTGGCCAGCATGGTTTTCAGGGTCAGAATTGCAGTATCGGACATAAAAAAGCCGCCTCCTTTTCAGGCGGCAGCCGAACATATCTATTTTGGGGCAATGCAACGCACAGCGGACCCATGCGCTTAACCCAAGCACATAGTCTGCTTTCCCCAACCAAATATGATGGCTGCCTTATTGAAGATACATCGGTACACAGGACTGGGACTACTGGGTGTATCCAAGACAACCACCACACTTTTCTTATAAATTTGGGCAGGGCATACCCTACCGATATTACTTTAGCACGCCCGACAGGTTTCGTCAAGCAGTTTTTTGCTTTGCGGCGCAATTTTTCTCGGCAGCCAAAAAGGAAATTTTCAATCCATTTTTATCGGCGGACATGTGCCGACGATGAAAATACCGCTAGAGCATAAAATCGCGTTCGAGTCGCCGTCAGGCATGAGAACGTGATTTTTTGCGATAGGGTGAATCCAAAGGAGGGGTGCAGGAGTGTGGCGCAGCCACACCACGACGAACCCCTTCTTTGCGCGTGTCGGGTTTCCCGACACGCTGAAGCCCCCTCCGCAGGAGGGGGCTTTGCGGTTATTTTCTGCGGCGTGGCAGGGCTGCCGCCGCGTCGCACAGGGCCAGCGCTAAAAACAGCGCGATCGGCGGGCAGACAAGGCCGTAAAACAGATCCTTGGTGCCAAAGCGGAACAAATTCTGCCAGCCGGTGGGATTGATCTTGATTTCAAAAAAGTCAAACCACACTTCCGGATACACACCGAGGTCCAGCCGAACACGGCAGGTGGAATCCGGGAAGATAAAGCGATACCCGTCGCCGTATTTTTGGGCGTAAACCATACGGTCCGTGCCAAAACCGCCATTTGCCTTGTGGGTGTAAAATGCCACCAACTCGCCGGGATCCTGGGAGGAAGCAAACACAATGTCCAATTCCCGCACGGGGCCGTCATAAATCAGCTGGCCGTCATCGGTCGTGGTCAGCACCGTTTGGTAGCCGACAGGCATCGCCCCGACTGCCTCAAAATCCGCCACGCTCAAATCCTTGGCGGCGAATCGGCCACTCAGCGCAATTCCCGCGCCGTAGATAAGGTGCAGCACAACGACAGCCGCCGCTGTCAGCGCGTAGAGCACCGCCAGCAGCCGTGCAAAATGGGCGTGGGCATAGCGCCTGAATGTTTGCAGGTGTTCAGTCACAAGCAGCCACCTCCTGCAGGGGGACATCCTCCCCCGTGATTTTGTACAGCACACCGCCGCGAATCCCCCCGGCGAACAAACTGTTGTAGGTCTGCACAAATTCCGGGTCAGGGTCGACGATCAGCACATAGTCAAAGTAGGTGCGCATAACCTCGGTAAAGGTGGCAAGGTCAGCCACATTATAGTAGGTGCGCTCGCTGTCCGGGTCGATATGGTCACGGAAAGAGATGGTAAAATCCACCCCCGAGTGCAGGGCATCCACATCGGCCAGTGCCGGCAGCAGTCTCTGCTTATATAAAAAGTAGCTCCAGGTATCCTGGTCGCGCAGCGGCACATAGACGCGGGTATCTTTGGTCAGGTAAGCGCGGTATTTTTCAGCCGTTTCTTCTGCTGCCAGTTCCTGGGCGTAGGCATTTTGCGGGGCTGCAAACACCGTGTAGGAAAGCCCTGTGTTCAGCACCGTGCCCAGGCCGAAGCAAGCCAGCGCCGCCACGGCCAGCTGTGCTGCCGCAGGGCGCGCAGCATGCAGAATCGGCACCGCCACAAGGAACACCATATACAGCCACAGCCAGTAATAGCTGGTCATGTAGCGGGGATATTCCACCATGCCATCGTTGAAATCCGCAATAAAATAGCTGATGGTCAGGTTATACACAAGTGCACCGGCAGCAAGGGCCACCGCCAGCAGCGCTAACGGCAGACGATACTGTTTGCACAGGGCCGCGCACAGCAACCCCAGCACCAACAGCAGCACCACCAAAAATCTGTCCGGCGCAAAGGCTGTGATTTTGGCTGCGGCAAATTCCTGCCGCATGGTTTCCAGCACCTGCTTATGCCGCTGCGAACGGCGGGACGCCACGAAAATCGACAAGAAACCTCCGTCGGCTTCCTCTGCGTCCTGCTGCAGTTCGGCAGGTTCTTCGGCTTGTTCCTGCGGCGGCGTTTCCGCCATTTCCGTTTCCGCCATTTCCGTTTCCGCCATTTCCGTTTCCGCCATTTCCGTTTCCGGCTGCGCGTCGGGCGCCGCCTCGGCGGCAGGGGCGCGCATAATTTCTCTCTCCCCTGCCGGTTCGGTCAGGGTGAAGATGCGCGCGGTGGATTCGGGTGTGGTTTCGGCCAGACACCAAAACCACGAAAGATAGGACGTTCCCACAACGGCCACGGTCAGCACAAGGGTCAACGCAACCGACAGCGCCTTTTTCAGCGGCTTTTTACCCGACGCAAAGACGACGAAAAACGTGATAAGCGCAGCCGCCTGCAAGGCAAAGAACACGCTGGTGTTTTTCATCAGCGTCAGATAGACAAGCGGCGGCAGCGTGAGCAGGGCGCGCCCGCTTTCCAGGTAGGAGACGGCGCACCCCAAAAATACCACCGCGATGAGAAAATCCACCATCGTCGTGCCGTAGGCGTAGGACAGCGAACTGTAATCCTCGGCAGGGGCATGGTATGTCTCCCAAAACGGGGAGAATACCAGCACCGCAAAGGCTCCCACCGCCAGCGGCAGGTTTTGGGTCTTTTTGTGCAGCCAGGCGGCTGTCATGGCAAAGATTGCCAGCATCAGGAACGCATAGGCCAACAGCAGCTTATAGTCCGCAAAATCGCGGCTGAAATACATAAAAAAGTACCCCAGGACGCCGTTCATGGGCGGCAGCGTTGAGAAGGTCAAATCCGGCTGACGGTTATAAAACTGCCCGTAATACTTGACATATTTGGCGGATACGCTCCAGAACGAATACTCGTCCCAGTAATAGCACAGCGGCTTTTGCAGTGTAAAAATCACGGCAAACACCGTCGCCGCCGCATTATACAGCAGGGCAAAGGGGTCGGCATAGACCCGCAGGCGGGCCGCCAGATCCTTTTTGCGCAGATGCCGCACCAGATAGACCGCAGCGCCCGCAGCCGTCAGCACCCACAGCACGGCAGCGGCGGCGGGCATTACCCCGCACACCCCGGCGACGTACAGAACGGCCAGCGCCGTGCACAGCGCCGTAAAGTAGCAGTGCATCGAGCTTGTACGCAAAAATTCCTGCAGCAGCAGCGCCGCAAGGTTCAACAGCAAAACCGGAAGCAAAACCGACATGGCAAAGAACCATCCTTAGTTTTTGAGTGCCTGCATGGGGGCGGGGATACGGCCGCCGCGGTGGATCATGACCGCCGGGCTGTACTGGCTGATGGGCATAATGGGCGCGTGCCCCAGCAGACCGCCGAAGTCCAGCACGTCGCCGGCCTTGTGGCCGATGGCGGGGATAACACGCACCGCCGTGGTCTTGCTGTTGACCATGCCGATGGCGGCCTCGTCGGCGATCAGACCGCTGATGACCTCCGCCGGGGTATCGCCGGGGATAACCACCATGTCGATGCCGACGGAGCAGACAGCGGTCATCGCTTCCAGCTTTTCCAGCGTCAGGCTGCCGCAGTTGGCGGCGTTGATCATGCCGTCATCCTCGGACACGGGGATAAACGCGCCGGACAGGCCGCCCACATGGTTGGAGGCCATGACGCCGCCCTTCTTGACGGCATCGTTCAGCAGGGCTAGGCAGGCGGTGGTGCCGCAGCAGCCGCAGCTTTCCAGGCCCATTTCTTCCAGAATGTTGGCGACGCTGTCACCGATGGCGGGGGTAGGTGCCAGCGACAGGTCAATGATGCCTGCGGGCACACCCAGGCGCTCGCTGGCCAGGTTGGCGACCAGCTGGCCCAGACGGGTGATCTTGAAGGCCGTGCGCTTGACAAGCTCGGCCACCTCGTCCATGGGGGCATCCTTGGGCAGCTTGGCCAGCGCGGCGCGCACGGCACCGGGGCCGGAAACGCCGACGTGGATCGCGCCCGCCATGAAGGGGTTGTCCTCCGGCGCGTTGCAGAACACGACCAGCTTGGCATCGCCCATGCACATGTTGTCCTTGGTCAGCTCGGCGGTCTCGCGCACGACCTCGCCCATCAGCTTGACGGCGTCCATGTTGATGCCCGACTTGGTCGAACCGATGTTGACGCTGGAACAGACGATGTCGGTTTCGGCCAAAGCGCGGGGGATTGCCTCGATCAGGCGGCGGTCACCGGCAGAAAAGCCCTTGTGTACCAGCGCGCCGAAGCCGCCGATAAAGTTGACGCCCACGGCCTTGGCAGCGCGGTCCAGCGTTTTGGCGTACAGCACGGGGTCGGCATCGGGGGCAGCGCCCAGCAGCATGGCAATGGGCGTTACGCTGATGCGCTTATTGACGATGGGAATACCGTACTCGGAGCTGATGCCATCCACCACGGACACCAGGTTGCCCGCCAGGCGCACGATTTTGTTGTAGATCTTCTCGCAGGCCTTCTCGGCATCGGGGTCGATGCAGTCCAACAGGCTGATGCCCATGGTAACGGTGCGGACGTCGAGGTTTTCCTCGGTCAGCATCTCGATGGTTTCCATTATATCGCCGCTGTTGATGATTCTCATTACCCTGCCCCCCTGTTATACCGTGTGCATGGCGTCAAAGACTTCCTGACGGGTCACGGTGACCTGCATCTGCATCTCGTTGCCCAAGGCGGTAAAGCGCTCGCGCATGGAGGCGCTGTCGACGGCGCAGTGGTTCAGGTTGACCAGCATGATCATGCAGAACATGTCCTGCATGATGGATTGGGACACATCCTCGATGTTGATGTTCAGTTCGGCGCATACGGCGCTGACTTTGGCGACAACACCCACAGTGTCGCGTCCGATAACAGTAATTACAGCTTTCATACAAAACCCTCCCTATACTTCCCGGCGGAGATGCCGCACGGTACTTTTATTATAGCAAAGCACACGCCTGTGCGCAAGAAAAAGGACGAAATCTTTTGACACAAAATGACTTTTTCGCCCGGAAATCGGTTGCAAATCGGCGGACATCGCGGTACAATAGGCGCGGAAGGTGATTTTTTATGACAGTTGTATTGATTTTGCTCCTGCTTGCCGCCGTGGTACTGTTCTGCGTTTTGCCCGGTGCCAAGCGCGCCGCACTGCGCAAGCCCTTTTACGGCCGCAACTACGCCCACCGCGGGTACTTCGGCAAGGACCAGCGCCCGCCGGAAAACAGCCTGCCCGCCTTTGCCGCCGCCGCCAA
>USNZ01000078.1 GCA_900556255.1 uncultured Oscillospiraceae bacterium | reverse complement strand
TCAATATCTCCGCCCGCAGTATGGGCGCACTGAACGTACAGGTCATACTGGAACCCTTGGGCGGCGGCGGCCATTTGATGATGGCCGGTGCGCAGCTGCAAAACTGTACGCTGCAGGACGCCGAAAGACGTATTCGTGAGCAGATCGACCTGTACCGCGAACAGGAAAACCAAAAGGACGCGGACAGGAACTGATACAAATCTATTTTAAGAATTTCAGGAGGGAACTCTTATGAAAGTTATTTTGAAGCAGGACGTCAAGACCATCGGTAAAAAGGACGAGATCCACGAGGTTTCCGACGGGTACGCCCGCAACTTCCTGTTTCCGCGCGGTTTGGCTGCTGCCGCTGATGCGGGGGCACTGAACCAGGCCCGCACCAAGAGCGAGGCGAAGGCCCACCATGAAGCCGAAGCCCGCGCCGCCGCCCAGGCTGTGGCCGACAAAATCAAGGGTAAGACCGTGACCGCCAAGGTCAAGGGCGGTGCCTCCGGCAAGCTGTACGGCAAGGTCACCGGCAAGGAAGTTGCCGAGTTGCTCAGCCAACTGACCGGAACCGAAATTGACAAGAAAAAGGTCGAACTGCCCGCCGCCATCAAGGAGTTCGGCAGCTATGACGCCGCCGTGCGTCTGTATGCGGGCATCGTGGCAGACTTCAAACTCAAGGTGGAAGAACTGTAAAGCAAAGCAGCTTTACATGCAAAAAGAGAAGGGAAAGGGGTGCCTTTTGTGCCGAAAAACGATGAATTAAGCCTGTCCAGCCTTGGCATCCAGATGCCCTACAATATGCAGGCTGAGCAAAGCGTGCTGGGCGCAGCGCTGATGGAGGATACCATCCTCAACCGCCTGATCACCGAGATGGAGCCGGAAATGTTCTACTCGGAGCAGAACCGCGCTGTCTTTGAGACGATGCGCGCGCTGTTTACCGACAGCGAGGCCGTTGACGTTATCACGCTGGTCAATGCGCTGGGCACAAACGGCACCTTTGCGGGCGCTGACGATGCCAAGGTGTACATCACCCGCATTGCCGAGACAGTCCCCGCCATTTCCAACGTAGATTCGTATATTAAAATCGTAAAGGAAAAATACCAGGCACGGCGGCTTATTGACGCGGCGCGCGGTATTCTGAACGAGACCGCCTCCGGCGAGGATGCGGATCTTTTGCTGGAAAGCGCCGAACAGAAAATTTACGATATCCGCAGCGGACGCGACAAGTCGGGTGTCAAGACCATTCGGGAATCCATTCTTGAAGTCATCGACACTATGCAAAAGCTCAGCGGTGCCGACCGCGATAAGTTCGCCGGCATCCCTACGGGCTTTACCTATCTGGACACCGTGCTGACCGGTCTGGGACGTTCCGACCTGATTATTCTGGCCGCCCGCCCCGGTATGGGCAAGACTTCCTTTGCGCTGAACATCGCCACCAACGTGGCGCGCCAGCAAAAGGTACCCACCATCATTTTCAGTCTGGAAATGACCTGCGAGCAGCTGACCGACCGTATTCTTTCGAGCACAGCCAACATTGACAGCCAGGCGTTCCGAACGGGGCGGCTGAACAACTCCGACTGGAATGACTTTGCACAGGCAACCTCACTTTTGTACAATGCTCCTATTTATATGGATGACAGCTCCGGTATCTCGGTGCCGGAGATGAAAGCCAAGATCCGTCAGATCAACCAGGATCCAAAAAAGGAAAAGATCGGTCTGGTCATCATCGACTATCTGCAGCTGATGCAAAGTGCAAAACGCACCGAAAGCCGTGTGCAGGAAATCAGCGACATCACCCGAAATCTGAAAATTATGGCCAAGGAACTGAATGTGCCGGTCATTGCCTTGTCGCAGCTGTCCCGTGCGGCCGAAAAAACGGCGGGACGCTCGGATCATCGTCCGCAGCTATCCGACCTGCGTGACTCCGGTTCTATCGAACAGGACGCCGATATCGTGCTGTTTTTGTATCGCGCGGCCTACTACAACTCCCAAAACGGGGAGGAAAGCCAGGCCAACGAGAACGAGGCCGAGTGCATCGTGGCCAAAAACCGTCACGGCGAAACCAGTGTGGTGCGCCTTGGCTGGGACGGTGCCCACACAAGATTCAGCAATTTGGACGTGACGCATGATTTCTGACGCGGAAAAAACCGTACAACGTATCGAACAAACCTTGCTGGGCTATATAGCCCGGCAGGGCTTGTTCCTTTCAGGCAGCAGAGTCATTGCGGCCTGCTCCGGCGGGGCAGACTCCATGGCTTTGCTGTTGTTTTTGCTGCGAAACGCCGAGCGCCTGCACATTACCGTGCAGGCGGCGCACGTCAACCACGGGCTGCGCGGCGCTGCCGCCGATGCGGACGCTGCCTTTGTGGCGGATTTTTGCCGTCAGAACGGCGTAAAGCTGCACCTGCTGGACGCCGCCCGAGAGGGAATTTCCATCCCGCCCCATGCCAGCGAAAACTGGGCGCGGGGGCTTCGGTACGATTGGTTCGACCGCTTAGCGCAGCAGAATGACGCCCTCATTGCAACGGCACACACGATGTCCGACCAGGCAGAAACCATGCTGTTCCGCATGGCGCGGGGCACGGGGCTGCACGGGCTTACGGGCATTGCACCGCAGCGCGGGTGCTACCGCCGCCCGTTTTTGTGCGTGAGCCGCGCCGACACCGAAAGCTACTGCGCCGCCCTGGGGCAGCGGTATGTGCAGGACGAAACCAACGCCGAGGACTTATACGCGCGCAATCGGATCCGCCACGATGCCGTGCCCGCGCTGGTATACGCTAACCCTGCCGCCTTGCAGGCAATGTCCCGTCTGGGCGAGCAGCTGCGCACCCTGGATGACTGGCTGGACGAGATGGCCGCCGAACTGCTGCGGCAGGCTGCCGTGCCCGGCGGGTATGATGCCGCAAAGCTGGCCGCCGCGCCCGAGCCGGTGGCCAAAACGGCACTGCATAAACTCGTCAGTGCCACCCGCGATGCCGAGGAAAAGTATTTGGAACTCTTGTACGGGGCACTTTTGCGGGGCAGCGGCGGGGTACAGCTGACCGATGATACCCTGTGGAGGGTGGAAAACGGAACGCTGTTTTTACAGCCGAATGTTCCCGAAATGCCGAAATCTATATCCCCACAGCCCTTCCGGCTGGGCAAATTCTGCCTGCCGGGGGGCTATACCGTTGTTTTTGAGACGGTAAAGTATGAAAATTTTCTAAATAATCCAACATTTTCAAAAAAAGACTTAAACTGTTGCGCAGATTGTGATAGAATACTATCGTATACAGTTTTGCGCACCCGGCAGCCGGGGGATTTCTTTCAACCGGCGGGTCGGTGCCGCAAGACACTGAAAAAGTATTTTAACGAAACCAAGGTCCCGCAGCCCCAACGCGCCCTGCTGCCGCTTTTGGCAAAGGGGAGCGAGGTCGTTTGGCTGTGGGGCAGCGGCTTTGCCGAAGGCTATACCCCCACCGTGCACACCCAAACCGTGCTGACGGTACGAGCCGAAAAAGAATAGGAGGCAAAATCTATGTGTACCATGGATCAGGATATTGATCATATTTTGGTATCGGAAGAAGCGCTGAAGGCCAAGGTCACCGAGCTGGGTGCGCAAATCAGCCGCGACTATGCGGGCAAACAGCTGCTGTTGGTTTCCATCTTAAAGGGCGGCGTTGTGTTCATGGCCGACTTGATGCGCGCCGTGACCATTCCCTGCGCCATCGACTTTATGGTGGTTTCCAGCTACGGCGGCTCCAACACGAAGTCCACAGGCCTTGTCAAAATCATCAAGGATCTCGACTCGGATTTGTCCGGCAAGGACGTTTTGATCGTCGAGGACATCCTGGATACGGGCATCACGCTTTCGCACCTGATGCCGATGCTGAAAATGCGCAACCCCAACAGTGTGCGTCTTTGCACCATTCTGTCCAAGCCCAGCCGCCGCCAGGCCCAAATTGAGCCGGATTATCTCGGCTTTGAGGTGCCGGACGAGTTCGTGGTGGGCTACGGCCTTGACTATGCCGAGAAATACCGCAACCTGCCTTATGTCGGCGTGTTGAAATCCCAAGTCTATGCAGACTGAACCTGCCGGGGTCCCCGGCAAAAATACCCGGTGCATACCGGTTAGGAGTTGATCTCTTGCAGCACAAGCCCAAGTTTAACGGCATCATTTTGGCAGCAGTGCTTATGGTGCTGACACTGCTGTTTGTCTCGCTGTCGCCGCTTATGTCGGCGTCGGCCTCGCAGCACATTTACTATTCCACCGTGCGGGATTATTTCCGCAACAACCAGGTTACGTCCTTCCGGTTGGACCTGAACACCGCCAGCCTGGAAATGTGGCTGAAGGAGGGTGCGGTCGAACTTCCCAAACAGGAAAGCAGCACGGCCGCGGCATCCTCCGGCGGGCTGCTTACAGGGCTGACCGGCAGCGAAAGCGACGCCCTGCCCCAAAACGGCGGCACCGTGCACATGACCTACAAGCTGCCTTATTACGGTATTTTCAACAACGGCGAGGTCATTGATTCTTATATTGATGCCTATAACGCCGCCAACCCCGACCAGCCCATGGTCTACGACTATATTGCGCAGCGCTCCAGCTTCCCCTGGGCAGAGGTCATCATCTATGCTGCCATGCTGGGCATGGTCGTGCTGATGTTCATGTCGATGTACCGCGGCGGTGCCGGCGGCAGCATTATGAATGTCGGCCGCGCCAAGGTCAAGGATCAGCAGGAAAACCAGCGCAAGGCGACCTTTGCCGATGTGGCCGGTGCGGACGAGGAAAAGGCCGAGCTGCAGGAGGTCGTTGAGTTCCTGAAAGCTCCGAATAAGTTCAACTCTCTCGGCGCGCGTATCCCCCACGGCGTTTTGCTGGTCGGCCCTCCGGGTACAGGTAAAACCCTGCTGGCCCGCGCCTGCGCCGGCGAGGCAGGGGTGCCGTTCTATGCGATTTCCGGCTCCGACTTTGTCGAGATGTATGTCGGTGTCGGTGCCTCCCGTGTGCGCGACCTGTTTGAAAAAGCCAAAAAGACGATGCCCTCTATCGTCTTTATCGACGAAATCGACGCCGTAGGCCGCCAGCGCGGCGCGGGTCTCGGCGGTGGCCACGACGAGCGCGAGCAGACGCTGAACCAGCTGCTGGTCGAGATGGACGGCTTTGACGCCAACGACGGCGTGATTGTCATGGCTGCCACCAACCGTGCGGACATTCTGGACAAGGCGCTGCTGCGCCCGGGCCGTTTTGACCGCCAGGTGTATGTAGGCCTGCCCGATGTCAAGGGTCGTGAGCAGATCTTGCGTGTGCATACCCGCAATAAGCCTTTGGCCCCCGATGTGGAGCTGAAAACCATTGCCCGTTCCACGGCCGGTTTCTCCGGCGCGGATCTGGAAAACCTTGTCAACGAGGCCGCCCTGCTGGCAGCCCGACAGGGCAAAAAGGCCATCAGCGAGAAGGAAATCGAGGAGGCCTCGGTCAAGGTCATGATGGGCCCCGAGAAAAAGAGCCATGTCGTCACCGATGCCGAACGCCGCCTGACTGCCTACCACGAGACCGGCCACGCCATTACCGGCTATTTCAGCAAGCACCATGATCCGGTGCATGAGATCAGCATTATTTCCCGCGGCGCGGCGGGCGGCTACACGATGTACCTGCCCGAAAAAGACCCCAGCTATGTCACCAAGACCGCGATGTTTGAAAACATCGTCACCCTGCTGGGCGGACGTGTGGCAGAGCATCTGGTGCTGGAGGATATCTCCACCGGCGCGTCCAGCGATTTGCAGCGCGCCACCGACACCGCCCGTTCGATGGTGACGCGGTACGGTTTCTCGGAACGTCTGGGCCCCGTTGTCTACGGCGGTGATCCCGGCGAGACCTTCCTGGGCCGCGATTTGGGGCAGGGCAAGGGCTATTCCGAGGCCATTGCTTCCGAAATTGACAACGAGATCCGCGATATTGTGGATGAGGCGTATGAAACCGCCCGCCGCATCCTGACCGAGCACATGGCTGAGCTGCACAAAGTTTCTGCCGTGCTGATGGAACGTGAAAAGATCAGCGGCGAAGAGTTCAAGACCTTGATGGAAGGCGGCGAACTGCCGCCCTATGACCTGGCCAACGGTAAGACTGCTGAACCCGCAGTCTCCGCCGCACAGGTCGAACAGCCGAAATCCGATACGGATGCCGGGACGGTTGCGGACCAGCCCGACGTGCAACAGTAAAAAGTAGGTGTGAACCATGGATCAGAATTTTTCCTTGATGGCGCAGTCCCGCGCCAACTATTATACG
>USNZ01000077.1 GCA_900556255.1 uncultured Oscillospiraceae bacterium | reverse complement strand
TGGTATCGGCGGCCGCACGGCGTTTGATGGGCTTGGGGGTGCGCAGACCGATATCCCCGCTTGTGCCGGGGATGGCATCGGGCAGGCTGCCCTGTTCGCGCGCCAGCATACGCTTGCGGCGTTCCAGGCGTTCCCGATCGGCTTTGTTCACAGGGCTGCGCCCCCTTTCGTTTGAAAATTACAGATAGGCCACGTCCTCCAAAAAAAGTCCCTTGGCGGGCAGGGTTGGGCCTGCCTGTCTGCGGTCACGGCTTTGCAGCAGCGGCAAAACGGAATCCGCCGTGCGCTTGTGCAGCCCGGCCTCCACCAAGGTGCCCGCCAAAATACGCACCATATTGTACAGGTACCCGTCCGCCGTGACGGTGACAATGACCGTCTCGCCCTGTTTTTGCACGGTGCAGCGTGTGATGGTGCGCACGGTGTCGCCGTGGGCAGCCGCCCCCGAACCGGAGGCGCACAGCGCCAGAAAATCATGCGTACCCACAAACTGCGCGGCGGCCGCCTGCATGGCGGCAACGTCCAACGGCTGGGGTACGCGGGCGCAGGTGTCGTAGGTGAAGGGGTCCTCTACGCGGGCGTTGCGGATGTAGTAGCAGTAGGTCTTGGCGTGGGCCGCATAGCGGGCGTGAAAATTCTGCGGCACTTCGCTGATTTCCAGTGCGCGGATATCCGGCGGCAGGTGGGCGTTGAACGCCTGCACCATCTTTTGTGCGGGGACCTTGCCGTCATAGGAAAAGCTCAGGGCAAAGCGGCGGGCGTGCACCCCCGCGTCGGTGCGGGAGCAGCCCTTGACATCGGGGCGGCAGCCCAGCACCGCCTGCATGGCATTTTGCAGTACCTCGCAGACGGTCAGCGCGTTGGGCTGCACCTGAAAGCCCGCATAATTCGTGCCCTTGTAGGCGATCCAGAGTAAATATGTCATAGAAATACCGGTTTGTAAGCGTCATTCCCGTGCGCATCCCGCACGCGATTCCTTTATCTCAACGCTAAAACTCACGCCAGACCCGGCACAAACAGGCGGGTCAGGCAGATGCACACCAGCAGCACCGTGATGATCACGGCGCAGCGGGTGTCCTCGGCGGTGAATTTCAGCTGCTTCAAGCGGGTGCGGCCCTCGCCGCCGTGGTAGCAGCGGCACTCCATGGCCATGGCCAGCTCGTCGGCACGGCGGAACGCCGAGATGAACAGCGGGATCAGAATCGGCACCAGCGCTTTGATGCGCTGGCTGAAGGTACCTGTATCCAGCATAGCGCCGCGGGCCTTCTGCGCGTTCATGATTTTTTCGGTTTCCTCGATCAGGGTCGGGATAAACCGCAGCGCAATGGTCATCATCATGGCCAGCTCGTGCACGGGGAAATGCACCTTGGCAAGCGGGCGCAGCAGGCTTTCGATGGCGTCAGTCAGCACAATGGGGCTGGTCGTGTAGGTCAAAAGGCTGGTGCCCGCAATCAGGGCGCAGACGCGCACAGACAGCAGAATGGCGTACTTGATGCCCTCGACATAAATATTGATGAACCAAAAATGCACCAGCGGCTCCCCCTGCCCCGTGACGAAAAACAGATTCAGCACCGAGGTAAACAGGATGATGGGCACGATGGGTTTTAGGCTTTTCAAAATCATGCGGCCGGGAATTTTGGCCACCCTGTACAGCACCGCCAGCAGCGCGATGGACAGCGCCAGCCCCAGCGGGTTGGGCGCAACAAACAGCGCGACGATGTAAGCGATGGTCGCCACCAGCTTTAAGCGGGGGTCGCAGCGGTGCAGCACCGAGTTGCCGGGGAAATGCTGCCCGATGGTGATATCTTTAAGCATCGGCTCCACCTCCCTGCTTGGCTGCCAGCGCCTTGCGTATAGTTTTTACGGCGTAGGGGATGGTGTAGACATCGGTGTGGATGTCCAGCCCCATCTGCCGCAGCCGCAGAAAGATCTGGGTGACCTGCGGCACCGAAAGCCCCAGCTCCAGCAGCTCCTGCGCGCGGGCAAAGACGTTCTCGACGGTGTCGTACATGGCGATGCCCGCATGGCTGAGCACCAGCACGCGGTTGGCGTACTTGGCGATATCCTCCATCGAATGGCTGACCAGCAGCACCGTGATGCCGGTTTTTTCGTGGTAGTCCTTGATTTGGCTTAAAATGGTGTCGCGGCCCTCGGGGTCCAGCCCGGCGGCAGGTTCGTCCAGCACGAGCACACGGGGGCGCATGGCCATGACGCCCGCAATGGCGACACGGCGCTTTTGCCCGCCCGAAAGCTCAAACGGGCTTTTTTGCAGCAGCTCCTCGCTGAGGCCCACAAAAGCGGCGGCCTCCTTGACGCGCTGCTCGATCTCCGCCTCGCTCAGGCCCATATTGCGCGGGCCGTAGGCGATATCCTTGGCGCAGGTTTCCTCAAACAGCTGGTATTCGGGGTACTGCATGACCAGCCCCACCATAAAGCGGAAGCTGCGCAGGTCGGCGCCCTGCTGCCACATATCCTTGCCGTCCACCAGCACCTTGCCGGAGGTGGGGCGGTTGATGCCGTTAAAGTGGCTGATCAGCGTGGATTTTCCGCTGCCCGTAGAGCCGATGATGCCCACAAAATCACCCTCCTCCACGCTGAAGGAGATGTTATCCAGCGCGGTGACGGCGTCCGGCATACCGGGATTGTAGACGTAAGTCAGGTTTTGAACTTCAATGATGTGTGACACTGTGTTTTGTCCTTTCCCGCAAAATACAACCCCCGCGCGGACGGGGTGTCGTTTTTGCCCTCGATAGGAATAGGCTTTCCCAAGAAGGGGAAGGCTCAGACTGTTGAAAAATATTGCGAACTTCTGGTAGGTTTGTAGGGGACGCATAGTTGCGTCCCGTGGGGTTTACCCCGTTATATCGCATTATCGGTGCGGCTGTAACGGGCGGCATATATGCCGCCCCTACAAGCCAACCCATTATATTGAAGGCTTTATTTGAGCAGTTTATACAATTCCTCCGCGCAGGCTTCGGGCGTGATGACCTCCTTGGGCAGCTCAATGCCCACCTTGGCCAGCTCGTCCCGCAGCTCGGCGGCCTGGGGTACGTCCAGATGGTAGCTATGCAGCCTTTGCGTCTGGCTGAACACCTGCTCGGGCGTGCCCTCCATGACGATGCGGCCGCGGCTCATGACCAATACGCGGTCGGCCTGGGCGGCCTCCTCCATATAATGGGTGATGGACACAATCGTGATGCCCGCCTCGCGCAGCTGGCGGATCGTGCGCATGACCTGCGCACGGCCGTGGGGGTCCAGCATGGCCGTGGCCTCGTCCAGAACCAGGCAGTCGGGCCGCATGGCGATAACGCCCGCAATGGCGACGCGCTGCTTTTGCCCGCCAGACAGCTTATAGGGCGCTGCCTCGCGCTTTTCATAGATACCGGCCAGCTTCATGGCCTCGTCGATGCGGGTGCGGATCTCCGCCGGCGGCACACCCAGGTTTTCGGGTGCAAAGGCGACGTCCTCCTCCACGATGGTGGCAACGATCTGGTTGTCGGGGTTTTGGAACACCATGCCCACCTTTTGGCGGACATCGTAGAGATGCTCCTCGCTGCGGGTGTCCATATCCTCCACCAGCACGGTGCCCGTTTCGGGCAGCAAAATGGCGTTGAAATGCTTGGCCAGGGTACTTTTGCCGCAGCCGTTCGCGCCCAGCACCGCCACAAACTCACCGCGCCGTATCTCCATCGAAACGCCGTCCACCGCATAGCGGGGCTGTTCGGGGTCATAGCGGAATTTTACATCCTGCACACGCAGCATGGGGTTTACATTCGGCATAGTTTCACTTCTCCCAGACGGCAGTTGCACCGCAGGGCACCACACCGCCCGTGGCGGAAACCGGCAGGCCGATCTCGTCACAGTGGGTGTAGCCGCCCTTGACGGGGCAAAGCGTCGTCTTGACAATATACTCCATCACGGCGGGGCTTAGTCCCTCGGTGTAGGAGTTGATGGCAAAAAACAGCGGATCATCGCTCAAAACCTGTTCCGTAAGGGTGATCAGGTCGTAGACGTTATCCTCCAGTTTCCAGATCTCGCCCCCGGGGCCGCGCCCGTAGCTGGGCGGGTCCATGATGACGGCATCGTAGCGGCTGCCGCGGCGCAGCTCGCGCTGCACAAACTTGACGCAGTCGTCCACGATCCAGCGGCAGGGGCGGTCTGCCAGCTTGCTGGCGGCGGCGTTTTCCCGCGCCCAGGCCACCATGCCCTTGCTGGCATCCACATGGGTGACCGATGCGCCCGCCGCCAGACATGCCAGCGTGGCACCGCCCGTGTAGCCGAACAGGTTCAGCACCCGAATGGGACGCCCGGCGGCGCGGATCTTTTCCTGATACCACGCCCAGTTTACCGCCTGTTCGGGGAAAACGCCGGTGTGCTTAAAGCCCGTGGGGCTGACGATCAGCGTCAGATCGCCCCAGCGGATATTCCATTTTTGCGGCAGCTTTTTGTGGTAGTTCCACTGCCCGCCGCCCTTGGCGGAACGGTAGTACACGGCGTCCGCCTTGGCCCACAGGGGGCTGGTCTCGTCGTTTTTCCAGATGACCTGCGGGTCTGGACGAATCAGCAGCGTACTGCCCCAGCGTTCCAGACGGTTGTGGTTGGTGGCATCCAGCAGTTCGTAATCCTGCCATGTATCGGCGGGGCGCATAGGCGGTTCTCCTTTTTATTTCAGAATACGTTGTTTGATGATGTCGGCAATGCGGTCGGCGCTGGCCTGAATGGCCTGCTGATCCTGACCCTCGACCATGACGCGGATCTTCGGCTCGGTGCCGGAAACGCGCACCAGTACGCGGCCCATACCCATCAGGTTCTGCTGCTCGCTCTCGATATAACCGGCGATGTACTCGTCCTCTTTATAGGCCTGCTTCTGGTCCTTGTTGGCCACGAGGTTGATGAGCACCTGCGGGTACTTGGTATACACGGCGTTGAGGTCGCTCATCTTGGCGCCGGACTCAGCCTTTTTGCGGGCCAGGACCTTCAGCAGCTTGCCTGCGGTCAGCTCGCCGTCACCGGTGGTGGAGTGGTGCAGGAAGATCACGTGGCCACTCTGCTCGCCGCCGATGGCATAGCCGCTGGCGCGCATTTCTTCCAGAACATAGCGGTCACCCACGGCGGTGCGGGCAGTGCGGATGCCGATGGATTCCATGTACTTCATAAAGCCGAGGTTGGACATAACGGTGACCACGGCGGTGTTGCCGTCCAGGCGGCCGCGTTCCTTCATGTCAGCGCCGACCAGGGCGATGATCTTATCGCCGTCCATCTCGGCACCGTTCTCGTCGCAGCCCAGGCAGCGGTCGGCGTCGCCGTCAAAGGCAATGCCGCAGTCGTAGCCGCCGGCCTTGACGGCAGCCTCCAGTGCCTCCAGATGGGTGGAGCCGCAGCCGTCGTTGACCGACACACCGTCCTGTTCCATACCCATAAAGCCGCACTCGCAGCCAAGGGCGGGGAACAACTGCTTGGCCACGTTGGCGGAGGCACCGTTGGCGCAGTCAAACAGGACCTTCAGGCCGGAAAGGTCGGCATCGATGTGCTGACGCAGGAACTCCACATAGTCCGCCACAGCGGTGGTGCAGGTGTGGATACGGCCGATGTCGGCACCCTCGGCCAGACGGATATCGGCGCAGTTGTTAAAGACATGGGCCTCGATCTGGTTTTCCACCTCGTCAGGCAGCTTGTAGCCGTCGCCCTTGAAGATCTTGATGCCGTTGAATTCCATCGGGTTGTGGGAGGCGGAGATCATAATGCCGGCGTCGGCCTTATACTTGCGCACCAGATATGCCACACCGGGGGTGGGGATAACGCCCAGCAGCACGACATCCGCGCCGACGCTGCACAGGCCGGCAGCCAGCGTGGCTTCCAGCATATCGCCGGAAACGCGGGTGTCCTTGCCGATGAGGATCTTGGGGCGGTGGCCGTCCAGCTTGGTCAGTACAGCCGCCATACCACGGCCGATCTGCAGCGACAATTCACAGGTCAAATCCTTGCCCGCAACGCCGCGGACACCGTCGGTACCAAAAAGTTTACCCATAATACAATCATCCTTTCGTACTGTGCCTCTATGATTTGTTGGTAATACGCAATTTATGGAAAACAGGCAGCAACTCTGTGAGGTGCCTTCTGTTTTTTCAAAACATCGTCTGCTGCCCGTCGATATCATCAAACCGCCGGGGTACTGCCATGTGCAGATGCTCGTAGGCCAGGCGGGTCACGCAGCGGCCGCGCGGGGTGCGGGTCAGCATGCCCATCTGCATCA
>USNZ01000076.1 GCA_900556255.1 uncultured Oscillospiraceae bacterium | reverse complement strand
ATCTAAACCGCATATCTTCCGCCGGGGGCGGGCTGAACGCCTGCCCCCGGCGCTTTTTATGAAATGTTGCCTGGAGCTTGCACAAAATTGCTCGGATTTTGATATAAAATTCACATTTATCTGCTTTTTCTAAAACGGTATTGTGGTATAATACAAGGTAAGGAGAAACGGCGGCCCCACCGGCCCGCCCCAATAATTAGGAGGAAATCTCTATGAAAATCATCCGCGCGAAAGACTACTATGACATGTCCCGCAAGGCTGCCAACATCATCTCGGCTCAGGTCATCATGAAACCCAACTGCGTGCTGGGCCTGGCCACCGGCGGTACCCCCGTGGGTACCTATAAACAGCTGGTCGAGTGGTACAACAAGGGCGACCTGGACTTTTCCGAGGTCACCAGCGTCAACCTGGACGAGTACCGCGGCCTGCCCAAGGAGCACCCCGAAAGCTACTGGAGCTTTATGCACCGCAACCTGTTCGATTTGGTCAACATCCGCCCCGAGGCCATCAACCTGCCTGACGGCACCAACATGGATGCCGACGCCGAATGTGCCCGCTATGACGCCGTTATTAAGCATGTCGGCGGCGTTGACCTGCAGCTGCTGGGCATCGGCAACGACGGCCACATCGGCTTCAACGAGCCGAACGAGGCCTTCGAGCTGGGCACCCACTGCGTTGACCTGAAAGAGGAGACTATTGAGGCCAACAAGCGCTTCTTCGACGGCAACGCCGACCTGGTCCCCAAGCAGGCCTACACCATGGGCATCAAGACCATCATGCAGGCCCGCAAGGTGCTGATGGTTGCCAACGGTGCCGGCAAGGCCGAGATCGTCAAAAAGGCTTTCTTCGGCCCCGTTACCCCCGAAGTGCCCGCCAGCATCCTGCAGATGCACCCCGACTTCATTCTGGTCGGTGACGAGGAAGCCCTCAGCCTGATCTGAAGGCAGGAGGTTTGACTGCTATGATTATCAAAAATGCCAAGGTGTTCAGCGACGGCTGCCGCTTTGCGGAAAAAGACCTGATCATCCGTGACGGCCGCATCGTGTTCGGTGCGCCCGCACTGGAAAACGAGGAGGTCGTGGACGCCGGCGGTGCCTACGCCCTGCCGGGTCTTGTGGATATCCACTTCCACGGTGCAGTCGGTCACGATTTCTGCGATGCCGACGAAGCCGGTCTGCAGGCCATTGCAGACTTTGAGGCAAGCAAGGGCGTGTTGGCCATCTGCCCCGCCACCATGACCTTCAGCGAGGAGATCCTCAACGGGATCATGGACGTGGCTGCCGCCCACAAAAACGGCAAGGGTGCCGATCTGGTCGGCATCAATCTGGAAGGTCCCTACATCAGCCCCAAAAAGGTCGGCGCACAGAACCCCAAGTACGTTATGGGTGCCGACGCCGCGATGTTCCGCCGTTTGCAGGCGCGCAGCGGCGGGCTGATCAAGCTGGTGGACGTGGCACCCGAGGAGCCGGGCAACCTGGACTTTATCAAAGAATGTCATGATGAAGTCCGCATTTCCATTGCCCACACCTGCACCGACTACGACACCGCCAAGGCAGCTTTTGCCGCCGGTGCCAGCCACATGACCCACCTGTACAACGCCATGCCCGGCATCACCCACCGTAATCCCGGCCCCATCATTGCCGCGTTGGAGGAGGGTGCCGAGGTTGAGCTGATCACCGACAACGTGCATATTCATCCCGCCATGGTGCGCTTTACCTTCAACACCTTCGGCGATGACCATGTGATTTTGATTGCCGACAGCATGATGGCCTGCGGTCTGCCTGACGGCCAGTACAGTCTGGGCGGCCAGGCTGTCACCGTCAAAGGCCCCCGCGCCACCTTGACCGAGCAGCCCGGCACCATTGCCGGCAGCGCCACCTGCCTGTTTGACTGTATGCGCCGCGCCGTGCTGGATATGGGCGTACCGCTGGAAAGCGCCGTTCGCGCCGCCACCCTGAACCCCGCCCGCAGTATCGGCATTGATGCCGACTACGGCAGCCTGGATGCCGGGCGCTACGGCAACGTAGTTCTGGTCGACGAGGCGCTGAATATTCAGGCCATTATCCAAAAGGGTGTCCGCATCGTCTGATACCCCTCCCCTATCGCAAAAAATCGGCAGACTCCGGTCTGCTTAACGCCCAAGGGCGGCTGCAGAAATGCAGCCGCCCTTGGGCGTTCTTTTGTACATGATCCCGCGCAAAAACCGCCCTCCGCATCTCCCCGAATCTCGGAAAGCTGCAG
Source organism: uncultured Oscillospiraceae bacterium (assembly GCA_900556255.1). GTDB lineage: Bacteria > Bacillota > Clostridia > Oscillospirales > Ruminococcaceae > Gemmiger. The sequence continues at coordinate 4,073 of USNZ01000076.1, read as the reverse complement.
AGGGCGGCCCTTTTACGGCTTTATAAAATTACAGCACAATAAAGGTGCAGGTTGCGGCCGGCAGGGTCAGCTCGCCGGCAGGGGCGGTGACGGGGGCCATTTCGGGCAGGGTGTTGCCCTCGCCCAGAACCAGCGGTTTGCCGTTGCACAGCATCGTGTCAGCGCGCAGCGTCTCGGCAGAAAGCTGATAGACCTCGGCAGCCTTGGGCAGGCTGACGGTGGCGGCGTCGGTCTTGCTGTTGTTGATGACCAGGTAGGCAGCGCCGGGCTTGCCGTCGGCGCGGGAATGGGCGTAAACGTGAGCACCCTCGCGGATAGGCTCGGCAGCGTCATAGACGGTGGTGCCCATAATGCGGTTCCACAGCAGAACAGCAAAGTAGTTGGGGCGCGGGTCAAAGACGGTGTGGCTCAGGTAGCCGTAGTCGCTGGACGCCAGCGTGTTGTGGAAGATGATGCCGTCTGTCACGGTGGGGAAGCTGCCCAGCTCGTTCAGCGTGCGGAAAACATCCTGATAGGTCGAGGCCCAGGTCGTACCGCCGCCGCCTGCGTCGCCGGACTCGGTGACCCACATCTGGGCACCGGGGCAGTAGGTATCGCGCTTTTCGGCGTGCAGACGTGCCAGATTTCCGGCCACAGCCAGGTAATCCTCGCTGAGGGCACGGTCAGGTTTCCAGTAGTTGGCCGGCATCACGGCCTTCAGGCGCTCCGAAACGCCGTTGTAGTAGTGGTAGCTGAACACATCCAGCTTTTCCTGCATGGGCTGCATCAGGCTGTCCAGCGGAACGGTGGGCATGAAGTTAAACGACGGCTTGTCGGACTTGTAGGTCGGATCGGTGACGGGCATACCGTCGGAGGCACTGGTGCCGACCAGCAGGCAATCGGGATAATTCTCGCGCAGCCAACGGGCAAAAACGTCGTGGTTCTTGGCGAACAGCTCGGAGGTGTAGCCCTTGGGGCAGCCGGAAATTTCCAGCATGTGCGGCTCGTTGACAAACTCGGCCGCGTCGATGGGCATACCGTACTCTTTGCTCAGGGCAAAAATCTGCTCGGCCTGGCTGGGGTTCCAGGGCGCATCGGCATGGTGCAGACCGTCACAGTCGGCCACGCTGATCAACAGCTTGGCACCGATCTCTTTGCAGAAATCCAGCACACCCAGCCACTGTTCGCGGGTCAGGACAGCGTCGTAGCCTTCGGGGGCGGTGCCGCCGGTGTGGCCGTCAAAGTCGTAGTAGGTCTTGGTGGCCCACGTGCCGGAGACACGCACCCAGGCGGGGCCGATCTCCTTGGCGAGTTTACGCAGCTTTTCGTCGTAGAGGTTGATGGAGTCATAATACTGCATCAGGGCGTTTTTGTTCATCATCTGGCCGCCGGTGCCCTTTTTCAGTTCAAATTCTTCCTCGCCGGCAATCTGGGCGGGGGTGTAGGCTCTCCAGAATGTGCCGCCCGTGACCTCTGCCATCTCGACATCGTAAGAGACAAGCCGTGCATCTACCACGCGCAGCTGCTGCAGCGTTTCGGGATTCAGTTTCACGAATTGTGCCATAATGCATTCTCCTTTTTTATGGGGCTGTCGCGCCCTTGCTTTCTTGCTTTCATTGTAGCATACGCCGTGCGGCTCCTGTAAGGATTTTTTTGCGGACAATGCGTGTGATTTTACGATTTGTTGGCAAGGCTGCGCGCTGCCGCGGCGGCACGGTGTTAAAAGAAATGCCGCAATATTTGCTGTTGTGTTTTTCCCGCAAAGAGACTATAATAGTCTCGCATTTTTCTTTTTTCGGGAGAATTTTATGAAGAAAAAAATCATTCGTCATCTTCGCAGTGCCGTCGGGTATCTGCTTGTCTGTGCCAAATGGCTGGCACTGGCCGCGCTGGTGGGTTGTGTTGTAGGGCCGCTGGGTGCAGCGTTTGGCCTGGCCTTAAATTGGGCCAACGCTACCCGCGCCGCGCAGCCGTGGCTGCTGTATTTGCTGCCCGTGTCAGGTCTGGTCATTGTATTTTTGTATGAGCATTTCGACCCGGACGGCGGCTCGGTCAATCAGGTCTTTACCTCGGTGCGGGAGCGCAAGCCTGTAAGGCTGCGTTCTGCGCCGCTGATTTTTGTGTCCACCGTCATAACACATTTGTTCGGCGGTTCCAGCGGTCGTGAGGGCGCTGCCCTGCTGCTGGGTGGCTCGGTGTCGGGCAATCTCGGCAAGGTGCTGCGGCTGGAACACCGCGACTGCCGCTTGATGACTATGTGCGGTATGGCGGGCGCGTTCTCTGCTGTTTTCGGCACGCCGCTGGCTGCCACCATCTTTACCTTGGAGGTCGTGGATGTCGGCTCCATGCAGTACGCCGCGTTGCTGCCCTGCCTGCTTTCGTCGCTGGTAGGTGTTTTTATCAGCGGTCGGATGGGTCTTGCCCCCGAAGCCTTTCCCCTGCAGGCCGAGGTTGCCGCCACACCTCTGAACCTTGCGCGGGTCATCGTGCTGGGGGCGCTGCTGGCTGCGCTGAGCATCTTTTTTTGCGAGCTGCTGCACATCGCACCTAAGCTGTACAAAAAATATCTGCCCAACCCCTATCTGCGCATTATGGCAGGCGGTGTGCTGATTCTGGCTTTGACAAAGCTGCTGGGCACGACCGATTACAACGGCGCCGGCGCTTCCGTTATCGAGGCTGCCATCGACGGCGAGGCACTGCCCTATGCGTTTGTTTTGAAAATGCTGTTCACCGCCCTCACGTTGGGGGCGGGCTTTAAGGGCGGCGAGATCGTCCCCATTTTCTTTACGGGGGCGACCTTTGGCTGTGTGGCAGCCCCGCTGCTGGGTCTGCCGCCGCAGCTGGGTGCCGCATTGGGCATGGTCGCGCTTTTCTGCGGCTGTACCAACAGCCCGCTGGCCTCCATCTGCCTGGCAATCGAGGTATTCGGCGGGCGGTGCGTCCCGCTGTTTGCGCTTGCCTGTGCTGTTTCCTATATGCTGTCCAGCTATTTCAGCCTGTACCGCGAACAGCATTTTATGCACTCCAAACTGCGCATCGTCGGCGTGCGGCGCATCCACGGCATCTGGACAGAGTCGGACACAGCGCACAGCGATGCGCATACAGAAAGCAAATAATTGCTCAGACTGTCGATAAACCTAACGGGACGATTGCGAACTTTCGGCGGGTTTGTAGGGAACGGTCTTGACCGTTCCGTGCGACTTGACAGAATAGTACGATGTATCGGGAAATAGCGCGCCATTCGGCGCGATTTTAATGCGCTGCGCGCAGCCAGCGGTACGGCGCGGTCGAGACACGCGCCCTACATTACTACCCGAAAAAGGGCTTTTTCTACAAGCTGAGCAAATAATTGCAAACTGCGGCGTACATTCGCAACTATTTTGCTGAATTTCTGAAATTTCTTTTACTTTAGCATTGTAAAGCAACGCCATATATGGTATGATGTAGGCAAGAACAAAGACGTTCCCACAAGGGGCTTGTGCGCCCTGTGGGAGCGTCTTTTTTGTTCACCCCGAAAAGCGCAGCGTATTGTGCGTAGCTGCGGTGTTTTCGGCATTAGGAAGGGAGAGATTACAAGGCATGGAGAACTTTACCGAGCGCAAGTCCCCCGCCGGGCTGTACAGCCCCCAATTTGAGCATGACAACTGCGGCATCGGTGCTGTGGTGGACATCAAGGGCCGCAAAACCCACCGAACCCTGGACGACGCGCTGCAGATCGTTGAGCATCTGGAGCACCGTGCAGGCAAGGACGCCGAGGGCAAAACCGGCGACGGCGTGGGTATTCTGGTGCAAATCAGTGACAAATTCTTTCAGAAAGTCGCGGCTGCGTTGGGCATCACCCTGGGAAAGGAACGCGAATACGGCGTTGGCATGTTCTTTTTTCCGCAGGACGAGCTGAAGCGCAACCAGGCCAAAAAATTGTTTGAGATCGTCTGCCAAAAGGAGGGTCTGCCCTTCCTGGGTTGGCGCGAGGTTCCCACCTGCCCCGCCGTGCTGGGGCACAAGGCCGTGGCCTGTATGCCCAGCATCTGGCAGGGCTTTGTGGGCAAGCCGCCGCGCCTGGACGCCGGCATTGCCTTTGACCGCCGCCTGTA
>USNZ01000075.1 GCA_900556255.1 uncultured Oscillospiraceae bacterium | reverse complement strand
CGTCATGGTCCAAAGCGCGCTTGTGGTCCATGCTGGAAACCATCGGCTTGACGGTCTTGCCGTCGCAGAAGCTCAGCACGCTGACCTCAGGGCCGGTCAGAAATTCCTCCACCACAACGTGGTTGCCGGAGGCACCGAACTTTTTGTCCAGCATGATCTCCTTGACGCCGTCGGCGGCCTCCTGCTCGTTCTGGCAGATCAGCACGCCCTTGCCCAGCGCCAGACCGTCCGCCTTGATGACAACAGGGTACTTGCCCTCGGCGCGGATATAGTCCATGACCTTGGCGGCATCGTCAAAGGTCTCGTATTTTGCCGTAGGAATGCCGTATTTTTTCATCAAGTCCTTGCTGAACACCTTGCTGGCCTCGATGCGGGCGGCAGCTTTGTCGGGGCCGAAGGCGGGGATGCCCACCTTGGCCAACTCGTCCACCATGCCCAGTGCCAGCGGGTCGTCCTGCGCTACCACAACGTAGTCAAAGGCTTCCTCCTTGGCAAAGGCGACCATAGCGGGTACATCGGTGGCGGCAATGGCCTTGCACTTGGCATCATAGCTGATACCGCCGTTGCCGGGGGCGCACCAGATCTCGGTGCAGCGGGGGCTTTTTTTCAGGGCGCGGATGATGGCGTGTTCACGTCCGCCGCCGCCCACAACTAAAATCTTCATAAAAGATCCCTCCGTATAAAACACCAACAGCCCGCGGAGAATTTTCAGCGCAGGCAAGTTGGATTTGGGCAATATCGCATAATTCTAAGTGCCGATACGGCGAGCGAGGTGCGGCAGCTGCTAAGCCAAAAGCGCAGATAATACTGGATATCTTATCGAGCATTTTGGCAACGCAGATGCCGTGCCACAGCCGCCGGAGTGGTGCTTAAGCCGTCAGGCGGGAATTGTGCGGTATTGCCATAGGCTTAGTGATGGAACAGGCGGATGCCGCAGAACGCCATGGCGATACCGTACTTGTTGCAGGTATCAATGACCTGGCTGTCGCGGATGGAGCCGCCCGGCTCCACAATGGCGGTCACGCCGCTGCGGCGCGCGCGCTCGATGTTGTCGCCAAAGGGGAAGAAGGCATCACTGCCCAGGGACACGCCGGTCACCTTGTCCAGCCAGGCGCGTTTTTCCTCGGCGGTCAGCGGCTCGGGGCGGCGGGTGAAGGTCTCTGCCCAGACATCCTCGCCGATGACATCTTCCGGCGTGTCGCCGATGTAAACATCAATGGCGTTGTCGCGGTTGGGCTTGGCGATATCGTCGCGGAAGGGCAGCTCCAGCACCTTGGGCATGTGGCGCAGCTGCCAGTTGTCGGCCTTTTGGCCGGCCAGACGGGTGCAGTGTACGCGGCTCTGCTGCCCGGCGCCGACACCGATGGTCTGGCCGCCCTGCACATAGCAGACGCTGTTGGACTGGGTGTATTTCAGCACGATCAGGCTCATGACCAGATCGCGGCGCTGCTCGTCAGAGATGACCTTGTTCTCGGTCACGATGTTCTGCAGCATCGTTTCGTTGGAAATTTCCAGATCCTGGCGGCCCTGCTCAAAGGTCACGCCGAATACGGTGCGGGTCTCCAGCGGGGCGGGGGTGTAGTCGGGGTCGATGGCGACCACGGCGTAGCTGCCCTTCTTCTTGCTTTTCAGCACCTCCAGCGCGTCGGCGTCGTAGCCGGGGGCGATGATGCCGTCGGAAACCTCGTGCTGGATCAGCTTGGCGGTGGACAGGTCGCACACGTCGGACAAGGCGATCCAGTCACCAAAGCTGGACATGCGGTCGGCACCGCGGGCGCGGGCATAGGCACACGCCAGGGGGGACAGCTCGGTCTCGGGGGCGATGTGGTACATCTTGCGCAGCGTGTCGTCCAGGGGCAGACCCACCGCGGCACCGGCGGGGGAGACATGCTTAAAGCTGGCGGCGGCTGGCAGACCCAGCGCCTTTTTTAGGTCGCGTACCAGCTGGTAGGAGTTGAAGGCGTCCAGAAAATTGATGTAACCGGGGCGGCCGTTCAGAATGGTCACGGGCAGGTCGGAGCCGTCCGCCATATAGATGCGGGCGGGCTTCTGGTTGGGGTTGGTGCCGTATTTCAGCTGAAATTCGTTCATGATTAACCCTCCACAGCGGTGTACTTGTTCAGGATCATATCCTCGTAGGTGCCGGTTGCCAGGCTGATGCTGCGCACAAACAGGCTGACCTTGTTGTCGTCATTCAGGGAATCCCACAGCTTGTAGGCAAACTTGTCGGGGTCGTTCTCGTCAATGGCTACCCGCATCGGTTCGCCCGCAAAGCTGGGAATGGGGCTGCCGTTCTTCTGGTAGGTGCTGATAAAATGCCCCTCACCGGCCACGGGCTGGGGATAGTCGAAGGTCTGGCGCTGTACGCTGGCGGCATTGCCCTCGCAGGATTTCAGGATGGACAGCTTGTATGCGCCGGTGCGGTTGTCCACCACGCCGGAGATGCGGGGGGTAAAGTTGGGGGCGTCGTCCTCGTAGGTGCGGGTGGCAAGCGCGGCCTCAAAGCTGTAACCGGGGAACAGATTGCCGCTGATAAACTTGGCGATCGTGTCGGTCTGGTCGCCGTTGGTCACCACGGTGGTCTCGCGCAGGGTCAGCACGGCGTTGTAGATGATCAGATGCGGATCCTCCAGCTTGGCGGGGTCGGCGGCTACCGTGCGGATACCGCCGGGAATCGGCTCAAACACGCGGTTGCGGCTGTTGGCGCTGCGGCCCATGATCCAGTAGGCAACGTAGGCTTTCTCGCCGTCGGGGCTTTGGCCCAGCACAATGCCGCGGCCGGGGTAATCGTTGCCGGCCAGGAACTTGTTCAGATTCTTCTTCATCATTATACCTCATCACGGCAAACCATGGCCAGGGCCTGCGGCAAAAGCTGCCATTCGGCCTCCACCATGACGCGTTTCTGCAAAGTTTCGGGGGTGTCGTCGGGCTGCACGGCCACGGCCTTTTGCAGCAAAATCGGCCCGCCGTCACATTCTTCGTTGACAAGATGCACCGTGGCACCGGTGATCTTTACGCCGCGCGCCAGGGCGGCCTCGTGTACGCGCAGGCCGTAAAAGCCCGGCCCGCAAAAGCTGGGGATCAGGCTGGGGTGGACGTTCAAAATTTTGTTGCGGTAGGCCGCAATGACCTTTTCGCCCAGAACGCTCAGAAAACCTGCCAGAACCACCACGTCAATGCGGTTGGATTGCAGCTCGTACAAAAGCGCCTCGTCAAATTCTTCGGCGGTGGCAAAGGCCTTGCGGCTGACCACCACGCTTTTCACCCCGGCATCGGCGGCGCGCTGCAGGGCATACACGCCGGGCTTGCTGGCCAGCACCAGGCAGATGCTGCCGTTGGGGTTTTCGCCCCGGCGCTCACTGTCCAGCAGTGCCTGCAAATTGGTGCCGCCGCCGGAAACCAAAACCGCTACACGCTTCATACCAGCTCGACCCCGCTGCCTTCCACCACGGTGCCCAGGCGATAGGCGTCCTCGCCGTGTGCCTTCAAAATTTCAATCGCCTTGTCGGCGTCCTCGGCGGCGACGGTGACGACCATGCCCACGCCCATATTGAAGGTGTTGAACATATCGTGCTCGGAGATGCCGCCCTCGCGCTGCATCACGTCAAACAGGGCGGGGGTGCGCACGTCGGCCTTGGCGATGCGGGCGGCGCAGCCGTCCTTCAGGCTGCGGGGAATATTCTCATAGAAGCCGCCGCCGGTGATGTGGCTGATGCCCTTGACCTTCACTTCATCCAGCAAAGCCAACACAGGCTTGACATAGATGCGGGTGGGTGCCAGCAGGGCTTCGCCCAAGGGCTTATCCATGCCGTCAAAGGTCTTTTGCAGAACCTCAGGGTGGTTGTCAATGTCGAAAATCTTGCGCACCAGCGAGAAACCGTTGGAATGTACCCCCGTGCTGGGCAGGGCAATCAGCACATCGCTCGCCTGCATATCGGCGTTGGACAAAATCTTGGCCTTGTCCACAACGCCCACGGTAAAGCCGGCCAGATCATACTCATCCTCAGGCATCATGCCGGGGTGCTCGGCGGTCTCGCCGCCCACGAGGGAGCAGCCTGCCTGTACGCAGCCCTCAGCCACGCCCTTGACGATCTCGGCGATCTTTTCGGGAATGTTGCGGCCGCAGGCAATGTAGTCCAGGAACACCAGCGGCTTGGCACCGGCGCAGATGACGTCATTGACGCACATGGCCACGCAGTCGATGCCGATGGTATCGTGGCGGTCCAGCAGCATGGCAACGCGCAGCTTGGTGCCGACACCGTCGGTGCCGGAAATCAGCACGGGATGCTCCATGCCGGTGCAATCCAGCTCAAACAGGCCGCCAAAGCCGCCCAGGCCGCCGATGCAGTTCTCGGTCATGGTGCGGGCAACGTATTGTTTCATCAATTCCACCGAACGGTAACCGGCGGTAATGTCCACGCCTGCAGCGGCGTAGCTGGCAGAATAACTTTTTTCCATTGCAAACTCCTAAATTCGTTATGGCGGTGTTGCCTTATGTATTACAGCATCTTGCTGGGGTTGGACTGGCTCAGGGGTTTATCGTAGACGATCTCCAGGGGTTTGGTCGGCGGGGCAACAGGGTACTCGCCGGTAAAGCAGCCGGTGCAGTAGCCGCAGTTGCTGTGGATGCCCAACTGCTGCACATGCTCGATGCTCAGATAGCCCAGAGAGTCCGAACCGACCAGCTTGTTGATCTCCTCGACCGTGCGGCCGGTGGCGATCAGATCCTTTTCGTCGGGAATATCGGTGCCGAAGTAGCAGGGGTGGACAAACGGCGGGGCGCTGATGCGGTAATGCACTTCCTTGGCACCCGCCTCGCGCAGCAGTCGGATGGTGCGGGCGCTGGTGGTGCCGCGCACGATGGAGTCATCGACCAAGACGACGCGCTTATCCTTGACGGTAGAGGAGATGGCGTTCAGCTTGATGCGCACGCTGCTCTCGCGCTGGGCCTGGGTGGACTGGATAAAAGTACGCCCGACGTACTTGTTCTTGATAAAGCCCACGCCGTAGGGGATGCCACTCTCCTGGGCATAACCCAATGCGGCGTCCAGACCGGAATCCGGCGCGCCGATGACGACGTCGGCCTCCACGGGGTGCTCCTGCGCCAGAAAACGTCCGGCCTGCAGGCGGGCCTCGTGTACGCAGGTGCCTTCGATCACGCTGTCGGGGCGGGCAAAGTAAATGTACTCAAACACGCACAGGGTGTGGGGGGCGATGCCGCAGTGGCTGTCCAGACTGCGCAGACCGTTGCGGTCGGCGATCACGACCTCACCGGGGCGCACATCGCGCACAAACTTGGCACCGACGGCATCCAGGCCGCAGGTTTCGCTGGCAAAGACCCAGCCCTTGTCGTCGGGCAAGGCGCCGATGCACAGCGGGCGGAAGCCGTTGGGGTCGCGCGCGGCGATCAGCTTGGTGTGGGTCATAATGACCAGACTGTACGCGCCCTCGATGTCGTCCATCGTGCGGCTGACGGCCATCTCAATGTTGGGGGTCACCAGACGGTTCTGGGTCAGCAGATAGGCGATGACCTCGGTGTCCGAGGTGCCGTGGAAGATGGAACCACTCATCTCCAGTTTGCGGCGCAGCTGCGGGGCGTTGACAAGGTTGCCGTTGTGGCAGACTGCCATAGCGCCCTTGCAGTGATGCAGGATCATCGGCTGGGCGTTGGAACGGCTGCGCTGCCCGGCGGTGGCGTAACGCACATGACCGGTCGCCATCTTGGCACCCTGGGGCAGCTCCTCCAGCACGCGCTTGGTGAAAACCTCGCTGACAAGGCCCAAATCGCGGTAACCGGAAAGCACACCGTCCACATTCAGGGCAATGCCGCAGCTTTCCTGGCCGCGGTGCTGCAGGGCATACAGGGCGCTGTACACGGCGCTGACCATATCGGTCTCGCCGGTTTTATCGTAGATGCCAAAGACGCCGCATTCTTCATGCAGACCCTGGCTGTATTCGGAAAACTCGTTCATTCACTTTCTCCCAACTCTGTAAGGTGCGGGGTAGATCAGCCCAGCAGGCGCTTCATAACTTCCTGGTAGGCATCGGCCTCGCCGCCCATACCGCGGCGGAACAGGTCCTTGTCGAGGTGTGCGCCGGTGGTGGCATCCCAGAAACGGCAGGTGTCGGGGCTGATCTCGTCGGCCAGAATGATGGTGCCGTCAGGCAGGCGGCCGAACTCCAGCTTGAAGTCGATCAGGCGGATGTTGGCATCCAGCAGGATCTTCTTCAGCACTTCGTTTACCTTGAAGGCGTAAGCGGCGATGGTGTCCAGCTCTTCCTGGGTGGCCAGGTCGAGAGCCAGGGCGTAGTAGTGGTTGATGAACGGGTCATGCAGGTCGTCGTTCTTGTAGC
>USNZ01000074.1 GCA_900556255.1 uncultured Oscillospiraceae bacterium | reverse complement strand
CAACAACCGCCAGAAGGAAATGGGCTACAACGCCGCCAAGGAGCTGCTGGCTCAGCTGGGCCTGCAGGACGATATCTCCCTGTAAACCATAAGGAAAGAGAAGGCAACCACATTCTATGCAATTTATCGCAGATCTGCACACCCACACCCTTTGCGCTTCCCATGCGTTCAACACCTTAACGGAAATGACCGCCGCCGCCCGCGAGATGGGCCTTGCGGCGCTGGCGCTGACCGACCACGCGCCCGCCATGCCGGACGCGCCGCACATCTGGCATTTTGCCAACCTCAGCGCCCTGCCGCGGCGGCAAAACGGGGTGACTGTACTCTACGGTGCCGAGGTCAACGTCATGGACACCAAGGGCGGGCTGGATCTGCCGCAGGCAATGCTCGCCGGCATGGACTGGGTCGTTGCCTCCATCCACAGCCCCTGTATGCCCGGTGTGCTGACCTGCAAAGAGGCCACCCGCCTGTGGCTGTCTGTGGCCGAAAATCCCTATGTGGACTGCATCGGCCATTCCGAGCAGCAGAATTACCGCTACGATTACGACACCGTGGTCAAGGTCTTTGCCCAAAACCGCAAGGTCGTGGAGCTGAACGGCAATTCCGCCAACGTGCGTCGGGACGGCATCCCCAATATGCGCCTGTTGTTGGAAACCTGCGCCAAATACGGCTGCCGCGTCGCCGTAAACAGCGACGCCCACAGCGTACCCCAACTGCAAAACAACACACGCTCTTTAGGCACCCTGCTGGACGAAATGCAGTTCCCGCAGGAACTGGTCGTCAATGCCACGGCACAAAATCTCATCGACGAGCTGAAAACGCACGGGCGCGCCTGTGCGAACGAAATAGGAGGAATTTTACTATGAGCAAGTATACCATCGGTATCGATTTGGGCGGCACCACCATGACCGCCGGTTTGGTGGACGAAAACTACGACATCGTGGGCAAGATCACCTGGGCGACCCGTCTGCCTCGCCCCGCTGCCGACCTGGAAAAGGCACTGGCCGATTTGTGCCGTGCCGTCGCGCGTGAGAATAAGGTCGCCTTCTCCGACATAGCCTATGTTGGCATCGGTACGCCGGGCAGCGTCAACTTCAACACCGGCTTTGTCGGCTTTAACACCAACTTCGGCTATCACGACTGGAACCTCGGCCCCGACATGGAAAAGCTGCTGGGCTGCAAGGTCTACGTGGAAAACGACGCCAACGCCGCCGCTTACGGCGAGTACATTGCGGGCGGCGCCAAGGGCTACCAGAACGCCGTTATCATCACGCTGGGCACCGGCATCGGCAGCGGCATCATCCTGAACGGCAAGATCCTGCGCGGCTTCAACTTTGCCGCCGGTGAGATGGGCCATCACGTCATCGTCAAGGACGGTATCCAGTGCACCTGTGGCCGTCGCGGCTGCTGGGAGCGCTACGCCTCCGCCAGCGCCCTGACCCGCGAGACCAAGACCGCCATGGAGCAGCATCACGACAGCCTGATGTGGAAGATTGTCCCCGACATCGACCACGTCAACGCCAAGACCTCCTTCGATGCCGCCGAAAAGGGCGACGAGCTGGCCAAGCAGGTACTGGCAAGCTGGATGGAGTATGTCGGCTGCGGCATTGCCAACGTCATCAACACCTTCCAGCCGGAGGTCATCTGCATCGGCGGCGGCGTGTCCAACCAGGGCGAGGTTTTGCTGGCGCCCGTGCGCGCTTACGCCGAAAAAGAAACCCAAGGCATCACGTCCGGCAATTTCCCCAAGATCTGCGCCTGCACCCTGCGCAACGACGCCGGTGTTATCGGCGCAGCCACGCTGGCCGGTTCCATTTGACAAACAGGAGGAACTATGCAGCAGCAAACTGCAGTTACCCTTCGGCAGGCGCTCGGCAAGGCCGGCCTGCCTTTTACCGAGCAGGAGCCGTTGGCCCCGCACACGACCTTTCGCATCGGCGGGGCAGCCCGCTTTTGGCTGATGCCCAAAAACACCTCGCAGCTGCGTGAAATGCTGGCGCTTTGCCGCACCCACGGCGTGCGGCGGTATCTGCTTGGCAACGGCTCCAACACGCTGTTTTCCGACGAGGGCTTTGACGGTGCCGTCATAGATTTGCGCGGCATCGACGAGCCTGTGACCTGCGAAACCCAGCCCGACGGCGCTGCCGTTTTGACCGTCAGCGCCGGGGCTACCCTGGGCCGCCTTTGTGCCGAAGCACAAAAGCGCGGCTTGACCGGGCTGGAGTTTGCCTGCGGTATCCCCGGTACCGTCGGCGGTGCCGTGTATATGAACGCCGGTGCCTACGGCGGCGAGATGAAGGACGTGCTGACCGAGGTCACCTTTTTGAACGAGGCGGGTGTGCTTTGCACACTGCCCGCCGCCGAGCTGGCTTTGGGCTACCGCACCAGCGTATTTGAGCAGCACCCCGAATGGTGCATCGTTTCGGCCCGTGTGCGGCTGACGGCAGGGGATAAGGACGCCATCATTGCGCAGATGCAGGACTTTTTGCAGCGCCGTAGGGACAAGCAGCCCTTGGAATGGCCCAGCGCCGGCAGCACCTTCAAGCGCCCACAGGGCGCCTTTGCGGGCAAGCTGATTGAGGACTGCGGCCTGCGCGGGCTGCAGGTGGGCGGTGCCCAAATCAGCGAGAAACACTGCGGCTTCGTCATCAACCGCGGCGGTGCGACCTGCGCCGACGTGCTGGCCCTGACCGAACAGGTCAAAAAAGTCGTTCTGGAAAAGACCGGCTATGTTTTGGAGCGAGAAATTCGCGTTGTTAAGTAATTTTACGGTGATGTGACATGAACTTTGTAATTGTTACGGGTCTTTCCGGCGCGGGCAAATCGATGGCTGTCAATGCGTTGGAGGATATCGGTTTTTTCTGCATCGATAACATTCCCGCCGCACTGCTGCCGCGTATCGTGGATTTTGCCCTGCAGGGCGAAAACCAGCTTTCCCGCGTGGCGGTCGTCATGGACGTGCGCGGTGTGCGCTCTGCCGAGGAACTCAGAGAAGCTCTGGCCGATTTGGACGCCAAAAAAATCGAGTATGATATCCTGTTTCTGGACGCCAACGACACCGTTATTCAGCGCCGCTACAAGGAGACCCGCCGCCAACACCCCATCACCATCGCGCAGAAAGTGCCCATCACTGAGGCGATCCGCCGCGAGCGCGCACTTTTGCAGCCCCTGCGCGATAAGGCAAAATACGTCATAGACACGTCGCTTCTTTCCACGGCGCAGAACAAAGAGCGCGTCTGCAGCCTGTTTTTGGACAAGGGCGAAAGCCCCATGGCCCTGACCGTTGTCTCCTTCGGTTTCAAATACGGACTTCCGCAGGAGGCCGACCTTGTGTTGGACGTGCGCTGTCTGCCCAATCCCTTCTATGTGCCGGAATTAAAGCACAAGACGGGTCTGGACGCAGATGTGTACGACTATGTCATGTCCTTCCCGGAGGCGCAGGAGCTTTTGCATCGGTACGAAAATTTTCTTGCCTATGCGCTGCCGCTGTATATCAAGGAGGGCAAAAGCCAGCTGATGATTGCGGTGGGCTGCACGGGCGGCAAGCATCGTTCCATCACTTTTGCGCGCAAAATTGCGGAATTTTGCCAAAAGCAGGGCTACGCCCCGTCTGTTTTGCACCGCGATGCCGCCCGAACACTGTAAGCATAGGAGAACCAAGCCTTGAGTTTTTCGCAAGAAGTCAAAAATGAGATCCTGCGCCATAAAATCACCAAGTCCTGCTGCACCGTGGCCGCCGCCTATGCGGTGGCCTGTTTTGGTAAATACTTTGATGATCGGGGCGTTGTACTGCAAACCGAAAACGAGGGTGTCGCCGCTTTTGCCCAAAAGCTCTACCGCCGCTGCGGTATCCAGGGCAGCGTGCTGCGCAAGGAACGTCCGACAGGCTTTGTGTATGAGTTCAGCGTCAAAGATCCTGCACAGGTAGCCGAGATGCTGGCGCTGTTCGGCCACACCGGCAAGGAGCCGACCCTGCGCATCCACCCTGACCATTTCAAGTGCCAAACCTGCGTACAGGCGTTTATTTCCACCGCTTTTTTGTGCTGCGGCACCATGACCGACCCCGAAAAAAGCTACAACTTAGAGTTTTTGTCCACCCGACATTACCTCTCCCAGCAGCTGGAAGCCATGCTGGCCGAGCACCATTTTTACCCCCACCGCGCCCTGCGCAAAGGCTCCAACACCGTGTACATCAAGGCCGCCGACCACATTGAGGATCTTTTGACCTTTATGGGCGCGGGCGGTGCCGCCATGCGCATTATGGAGCAGCGCGTCTACAACGAGATGCGCAACAAGACCAACCGTCTTTCCAACTGCGAGACCGCCAACATCGGCAAAAGCGTACAGGCCGCCGTGCAGGTGCAGCTTGCCATCGGGCAGCTGCGCGCCGCCAACGCCCTGGACGCCCTGCCGGAAAACCTGCGTCAGACCGCCGAACTGCGTATGCAGTACCCCGATTTGCCGCTGGCCAAGCTCGCCGAAAAATTTGAGCCGCCCGTAAGCAAGGCGGGGCTTTCCCACCGCATGAAACGTATTCAGGAGGCTGCGGCCCGTCTGCAGCCCCGCACCACCGAAAAGGACGCAAACCATGTCTGATGTGACCCAACGCCAATTTACCCACCTGCATGTGCATACCGAGTACAGCCTGCTGGACGGTGCCTGCCGCATCGACCGTATGTTTGACCGCTTAAAGGAGATGGGGCAGACTGCCTGCGCCATCACCGACCACGGTGTCATGTACGGCTGCGTGGCATTTTTTGATGCCGCCAAGGCGGCGGGCATCAAGCCCATCATCGGCTGCGAGGTGTACGTTGCCACCCGCACACGGTTTGACAAGGTCAACCGCATCGACGGCAACAACCACCTTGTGCTGCTGTGCAAAAACGAGACCGGCTACAAAAACTTAATCAAAATGGTATCCGCCGGTTTTACCGAGGGGTTCTACTCCAAGCCGCGTGTGGATAAGGAGCTGTTGGAAAAGTACCACGAGGGCCTGATCTGCCTGTCGGCGTGTCTGGCGGGCGAGGTGCCGCAGGCGATTCTGGCGGGGGATTACGAGCGCGCCAAGCAGACCGCCCTGTATTTCCGCGATCTGTTCGGGGAAGGGAACTACTATCTGGAATTGCAGGACCATGGTCTGGAGGAGGACTCGGTCGTGCTGCCGCAGCTTATCCGCCTTGCGCGGGAGACGGGCATCCCGATGGTCGCCACCAACGACGCACACTACATCAGCCGCGATGACGCCAAGATGCAGAGCATCCTTCTGTGCATCCAGACCGGCAAGACCATAGCCGACGCCGACCGCATGGAGTTCCAGACCGATGAGTTCTACTTAAAAAGCGCCGACGAGATGTACGATTTGTTCTCTCTGGTGCCGGAGGCCTGCGAGAACACCAACAAAATTGCGGAGCAATGTAATTTTTCCTTTACCTTTGGCGACACCAAGCTGCCCTACTTCAAAGCGCCCGACGGCATGGAAAACCAGGCCTACTTTGAAAAGCTCTGTTACGAGGGGTTGGAGCGCCGCTACCCCGGCAAGGTCACCGACGCTCTGCGCGAGCGCCTTTCCTATGAGATCCATGTCGTAAAGAACATGGGGTACACCAACTACTACCTCATCGTCTACGACTTTATCAACTACGCCAAAAGCCGCGATATCCCCGTCGGCCCCGGGCGCGGCTCGGGCGCGGGCAGTCTTGCGGCCTACTGTGTGGGCATCACCGACATCGACCCCATCCGCTATAACCTGATTTTTGAACGCTTCCTCAACCCTGAGCGCGTTTCCATGCCCGACTTTGACGTCGACTTCTGTTACGAGCGCCGTCAGGAGGTCATCGACTACGTCAACGAAAAATACGGCCGCGACCATGTGGCGCAGATCGTCACCTTCGGCACCATGGCAGCCCGCGCCGCCGTGCGCGATGTCGGGCGCGTGATGGGGCTGCCGTATCAGGACGTGGACAAGGTGGCCAAGCTCATCCCCATGGAGCTGAAAATGACGCTGAAAAAGGCGCTGGAGGTCAGCCCCGACTTAAAGGCGCTCTACGATGCCGACAGCCAAGTCCACGATTTGATCGACACATCGCTAAAAGTCGAGGGCATGCCCCGCCACGCCTCCACCCATGCCGCAGGCGTTGTCATCACCCGCGAGCCTGCCACCGAGTACGTGCCGCTTTCCACCAACGACGGTCTGCCCGTGACCCAGTTCAACATGGTGGAGATCGAACGTCTGGGCCTGTTGAAGATGGACTTCCTCGGTCTGCGCACGCTGACTGTCATCCACGATACCGAGACCGCCGTGCGCCGCCGCGAGCCGGATTTCCGCATGGCGAACATCGACTACGACGACCCCGCCACCTACGCCATGCTTGCCAAGGGCGAAACCGAGGGCATCTTCCAGCTGGAATCCACGGGCATGACGCAGGTGCTGGTCGGTATGCGTCATGCCCGTGGATTCCAGCTGGAATCCACGG
>USNZ01000073.1 GCA_900556255.1 uncultured Oscillospiraceae bacterium | reverse complement strand
TTGTCCTGCAGGTCGAGCAGGCCAACGCCGACATCCGCGCCGTGACCGAGGCCAACGCGGGCAGTGAGAGCGAGATCGCCGTTTTGAAAAACGAGAGCGAGCACAGCCGCTTCCGCATCGACGAAGCCACCGGCGAGTTGGAGCGCGCCGGGCAGGGCCGCCAGTCCATCGAGACCGAGGCCGCCGGCCACAAAGCCGCCATCGAAAAACTGCACGGCGAGGTCGCTGCGCTGGACGCCCGCGTGGCAGAACTGCGCGCCGAACTCCGTGCGCTGGAAGAAAAAGCTGCCGCCAGCGGCCAGCGCCGGGACGTTATCGACGCCGCTATTGCCCGCCTGCAGGACACCGCCACTGCCGCGAAAGTGCGCGCCGCCTCGGCCCAATCGGCAAAAGAAGCCGCCGCCCAGCGTTTGGATGAAGCAAAGCAGCAGGCCGTAGAGCTGGAAAACTCCGCCGCCGCTGCCGAGGAAGAAAAGCGCCGCGCCGAGCGCCGCCTGAAGGATGCCGAGGAGGCCGTCACCCGCAACGATAACATCAAGGCGGGCCTAAAGCTGAAACTGGAAAGCCGCCGCCGCCAGCAGGCTGAAGCTGCCGACGCGCTGCAAAAGGCCGACAAAGAGCGGTCCAACACCTCCCAGCGCATCCACATTCTGGAAGACCTGGAGCGCAACATGGACGGCTACCAGCAAAGCGTCAAGGCGGTCATGCGCGCCGCCGCCGGCCGCCGTCTGCGCGGTGTGGTCGGCCCTGTGGCGGGCATTTTGACCGTGCAAAAGGGCTACGAGATTGCCATTGAGACCGCACTCGGCTTTGCCCTGCAGAACATCGTGGTCGAGGATCAGGGCTGCGCCCGCGCCGCCATCGCCTTTTTGAAGGACGAGCGCGCCGGGCGCGCAACCTTCCTGCCGCTGGACACCGTGCAGGGCTCCCGCTTTACGGGACGCCTTTCCGGCACGGCGGAGGTTGCCGCCGATCTGGTCAAGACAGAAGCAAAATACCAACATATTATCGACAATTTGCTGGGCCGCATCATCGTGGTCGAGGATTTGACCGAGGCATCCGCCGTGGCGCGCGACCTCGGCTACCGCAACCGCATTGTCACGCTGGACGGGCAGGTCATCAACGCGGGCGGCTCTTTCACGGGCGGCTCGACCGCCCGCAGTGTAGGCGTTTTCAGCCGCAAGCAGGAGCTGGACGAGCTGCGCAAACGGCTGACCAAGCTGGACGAGGCACACGCTGCCGCCGAAAAGGAACTGGCCGCCCGCAAGGCCGAGGCCGACAATCTGGCGGCTCAGCTGAACGGTGCCGAGGCCGAGGGTATGACCGCCGCGTCCGAACGTCTGCGCGCCGGGCTGGATCTGGACCGCCTGAACGCTGCCGCCGCCCAACTGGCCGAGACGGCCCGCGCCCTGGAAACGGAAATCGACGCCCAGACCGCCGCCCAAACGGCAAGCGCCGCCACCGAGGCCGAGGCCGAGAAAGCGCGCCTGCAGGCCGAAACCGAGCTGGCCGCCTACGCCGCCGAGCTGGCAGAGTTGGGAGAAAGCGCCGGCAGTCTGACCGCCGAGCGCAAGCGCATCAGCGACGAACTTTCAGAAAAACAGATGCAGCGCCTTGCCGACGAAAAGGACATCAGCCTGCATGAGACTGCGCTGGAAGGGCTGCAAAGCCGCACCGGCGAAGCCGAGGCCCGCGCCCGCGAACTGAACGCCACTATCGATGCGGCCAAGGCAAAGATTGAGGCCAACGAGCTGAAAATCACCGAAATTGAACGTGTGCGCGGCGAAAACCTGCAAAAAATCGCGGCGGCAGAGCAGCTTATCCGCACCGCCAACGCCGCCCGCATGGAAAAAGAAGCCGAGGCTGCCCGCCTGGCCCAGGAAAACCGCAGCCTGACCGACGAGCGCGAGCGTATGAGTGGCGAAATGGCCCGCCTGGCCGAGCGCCGCACCGCCGCCGAAACCGAACTGAACGACACCAACGCCAAGCTGTGGGACGAATACCAGCTGACCGAGTCTGAGGCGCGCGCCCTTTGTGTGGAATTTGACACGCTGACCGAACTGCGCCGCCAGGTGACGGAGGTACGCGGAAAAATCCGCGCTTTGGGTAATGTCAACGTCGGTGCCATCGACGAATACAAGGAGGTCAAGGAACGCTACGACTTCCTGAAAGCACAGGTCACGGACGTTGAAAAGGCCAAAAGTGAGCTGACCAAGATGATCGCCGAGCTTTGCAGCGAAATGCAGGAGCTGTTCACCACCAGCTTTAAGGAGATCAACCGCCATTTCGGCCAGATCTTCCGCGAACTGTTCGGCGGCGGTCATGCAAAGCTGTATCTTTCGGACGAGGAAAACGTGCTGGAATCCGGCATTGAGATCGAGGTTTCGCCCCCCGGCAAGGTCATTAAAAACCTGAGCGCCCTCTCCGGCGGCGAGCAAGCTTTGGTCGCCATATCGATTTATTTTGCAATTCTTAACGTCAACCCCGCACCGTTCTGCATCCTGGACGAGATCGAGGCCGCGCTGGACGACGTAAACGTCAACCGCTATGCCCAATATCTGCGCCGCATGACCGAGAACACCCAGTTCATCGTCATCACCCACCGCCGCGGCACCATGGAGGCCGCCGACGTGCTGTACGGCGTCACCATGCAGGAGGACGGTGTTTCCAAGATCCTGCGCCTTGACCTCGAAAACGTCAGTGCGGATCTGATTTCATAAGGCGTTACCGCACAATTCAGCGATACAGCGGAAATTGCGCGGCGCTGCCGTATAAAAAAGGAGGCATTTTTGTGGGCTTTTTTGATTTTTTGAAACATGATATCTCCGAGGAGGAATTTCAAAGACGGCAAAAAATGCAGCGCGGTCTGGAAAAGACCCGCACGGGCTTTTTCCAGAACATCGTCAACACGTTGACCAACGCGGAAATTGACGATGATCTGTACAACGACTTGGAAGAACAGCTCATTTTGGCCGATGTCGGCCCCGCCTGCGCCGTGCGTCTGGTGGACGAGCTGCGCGACGAGGTGCAGGAAAAGCACCTGAAAACGGGGCAGGAGGCGCTGGACGCCCTGCGCGCGCTGATTTGCCGCGAAATTACCCCGCGCTACCCGCTGGAACTGGACGGCAAGCCCGCCGTGATTCTGGTCATCGGTGTAAACGGTGTGGGCAAAACCACCACCATAGCCAAGCTGGCAGCCCTGTACAAAAATCGGGGGCGCAAGGTCATGCTGGCGGCGGGCGATACCTTCCGCGCAGCCGCCAGTGAGCAGCTGGAACTGTGGGCAAACCGCGCCGAGGTGCCGCTAGTGCAGGCAGGGCAGGGGGCAGACCCCGCCGCGGTCATCTTTGATGCCGTCAAGAGCGCCACGGCCAAGGGCTATGACATGGTCATTGCCGACACGGCGGGCCGTTTGCACAACAAAAAGGGTCTGATGGACGAGCTTGCCAAAATTTCCCGCAGTGTCAAAAAGGCCAGCCCCGAAGCCAGCCTGGAGGTACTGCTGGTGCTGGATGCCATCACCGGGCAGAACGCCATCAGCCAGGCCGAGGAGTTTGTCAAGGCCGCCGGTGCCACCGGTGTGGTGCTGACCAAGCTGGACGGCACCCCCAAGGGCGGCTGCGTCATCAGCGTGTGGGAAAATCTGGGTCTGCCCATCCGGTTTATCGGCGTGGGCGAGCAGATCGACGACCTGATGGAATTTGATGCCGAAAGCTTTGTGCAGTCGCTGCTGCCGGGCTTGCCCGAACACGAACCCCAAACCAAGGAGGTCGGACAATGATTATCTGTGCAGCCAGCAACAACCAGGGAAAGCTCAAGGAACTGCGCCGTATTCTGGAACGTATGGGTCATACCGTCAAGAGCCTGCGCGAGCTGGGCATCGACATTGACCCCGAGGAAACCGGCACCACCTTTGCCGAAAACGCCCGCATCAAGGCGGAAGCCTTCTGCAAGGCCAGCGGTCTGCCCACGGTGGCCGACGACTCCGGCCTGTGCGTCGACGCACTGCAGGGTGCCCCCGGCGTGTACAGCGCCCGCTATGCCGGCCGCCACGGCGACGATGACGCCAACAACCAAAAGCTGCTGGGCGAAATGCGGGACATCCCCGCCGAAAAGCGCACGGGCCGGTTTGTGTCCGCCGTCTGCTTTATGCTGCCCAACGGGCAGGAGCTGACCTGTCTGGGCAGCTGCCCCGGCCATATTGCCGCCGGGCTGCAAAACGGCGATTACGGCTTCGGTTACGACCCGCTGTTTATCCCCGATGCCTGCGGCCTTGCCGACGGCAAGACCCGCCCCAACACCGAAAACCGCAGCTACGCCCAGCTTACCCCCGACGAGAAGGACGCCATCAGCCACCGCGGCCGCGCCCTGGAGGAGATGGAGCGCCGTCTGCCTGAATTTTTGCGTCAGAACGAGATATAACTAACAGAGAACAACAAGGAGAGTATCTATGGCACTTACCAGCAAACAGCGCGCCGCCCTGCGCGGCGCCGCCAACACGATGGACCCCGTTTACCAGATCGGCAAGGGCGAAATTGACGAGACCCTCATCAAGGGCGTTGCCGACTGCCTGGCCGCCCGCGAATTGATCAAAGTCAAGGTTCTGGACAACAGCGAGTATTCCGCCCGCGAGGCTGCCGACATCCTGTGCGAGAAGATCGGCTGCGAAAGCGTGCAGATCATCGGCCGCAAGTTTGTGCTGTTCCAGCAGAAAAAGAAAGAGAGCGCCTACGCCGCGCTGCTGGCAAAATGAAGATTTTGCTGTTCGGCGGCACCTTTGACCCGCCGCACAACGGGCACATGAACAACTTGCGGGCGGCCATGGACTGTGTGCAGCCCGACAAGGTCATCGTAATGCCCGCGGGTATCCCGCCCCACAAAAAAGCCAGCGGCACAGAGGCCGCCCTGCGCCTTGCCATGTGCGAATGTTTTACGGCCCTGTCACCCAAGGTCGAAGTGTCGGACTGGGAAGTTCGGCAGGGGGGACGCAATTACTCGGTCAATACCGTGGAAATGCTGCGCGACCGCTACCCCAACGATAAGCTGTATATGTGTCTGGGCAGCGATATGCTGCTGAGCTTTACGCGCTGGTATCGCTGGCAGGATATCCTGCGTATGACCGCCCTTGTGGTCGAAAGCCGCGAAACCGGGGACAATGCTGTGCTGTCGGCCGCTGCCGACGAACTGCGCAGCCGGGGCGGCACCGTTCTGCTGGCCAAGGCGCAGGCGTTTTCCTGTGCGTCCAGTGATATCCGCAGCGGCCGTATACCCCGCAGCGCATGGGGGGATGTTTTGCCGCGAAATGTTCTACAAATTGTAAACGACAACAATTTGTATAGCGATAATACAAGCTGCGAGGGGTAAAGCCGCCTCAAAGCAGGATGTTTTCCTTGAAAGAAGGTCAACAAAACACCATGACTGTTGAACAAGCGAAAAGCATTGTGAAGCCGCTGCTGAGCGAAAAACGCTGGACGCATACCAAAAATGTAAAAAAAATGGCGGTAAAACTGGCAAAACAGTGGGGTGCAGACTCGGAAAAAGCCGCTGTGGCGGCAATTTTGCATGATTCTGCCAAAGAACTACCCAAATCGGAGTTGTTGCAGATTTTTGCCGATAATGCTATAATAGCACCAGATGCACCCAAACGCCCCACACCGGTGTGGCACGGCATTGCCGCCGCCATTCTGGCGCAGACACGCTGGGGCGTGCAGGACGAGGAAATTTTATCGGCCATTCGCTGCCATACTACCGGCAAGCCTGACATGAGCCTGTTGGATAAGATCCTCTATCTGGCCGACATGACCAGCGCCGAGAGGGATTGGCCCGGTGTGGAGGAGCTGCGCAGCCTGCAAATGCAGGATCTGGACGCGGCGCTTTGCCTGGCCCTGAAACGTAGCATCG
Organism: uncultured Oscillospiraceae bacterium; assembly: GCA_900556255.1. GTDB lineage: Bacteria > Bacillota > Clostridia > Oscillospirales > Ruminococcaceae > Gemmiger. The sequence goes on along the minus strand of USNZ01000073.1, from coordinate 628 downwards.
ATTTTGTGAACGACAAGGGCGGCGCACTGGATCCCGAAAGTGTGGCCGCATACGAATACGCCGAACAACACAAACGACCCCCAACGTCAAAACAGGGAGGATAACGCCATGAGCGAACCGCGCAAGCTTCATACCGAGAGCGCATACGGTGCCTCGCAGGATCAGTACGAAAAAGCTCGCCGCCTTGCGCAGCAGCAGGCAGCTCAAAATGCACGCCGCCGCATCCAGCGCCCGGTACAACCGGTGCAGGGGCGGCAGATCGACCCGCGAAAAGCCGTCCGGCCCGAACCGCCGGAAATGGAGCAGCCGCAGACCCCCGTTGCACAGCCTGCCGCACCGCAGCCCGTGCAGGAGCCTGTTGTGCAAGAGCCTGTTGCCGAGGAATTCGACGCACAGCAGCCGCAGGAGCCCAAGCCCCTGACCCGTGCCCAGCGGCAGGCCATGGCGCTGCGCGCCCAGTATGAACGCAAATACGGTGCCGATGCCTACCATACCCAGCGCACCACGCCGCAGCCTGCGCCGCGTCCCGCTGCGCCGCAGCCCGAAGCACGGCCGCAGCAGCAGGAACACCGCCGTGTCGTCCGCCAGGACGCCCCTGCCGAGGCACCCACCCGCGCCGCACGGCCGC
>USNZ01000072.1 GCA_900556255.1 uncultured Oscillospiraceae bacterium | reverse complement strand
TTTGACCCCGCCGATGCGCACTACCCCGGCGGCAGCTATGAAAAAGCCGCCAATATCGTAAAGGGACTGTGGGCCGACGACCCTGCTTTGGACATCAACGACCCCGCGCTGATACGGGAATATTACCGCCGGTTTTTCGGGGATGTTCGGGGAAAAGCCGCGCTGGAAAAGGCGCTGCAGACAAAAGATTACCCCGCGGTCGCCAAAGAGTATGCGCTGATCACCCAAAGCGGCGTAAAGCTGATCGTGCCGTGGCAGGGGGAAATCGAGCTGTACCGAACCGTGCAGGCGCAGGCGCGCAGCGGCCTGACCGCCGCGTTGCTGCGGCAGGCGGCGCCCCTAACAGTCAACTGTTTTGAACGGGACTGGGTCGAGCAGCACGCCGAGTGCCTGTACTACCCTGCCCGCCGCGGCCGCCCCGCCACGCCGAGCGATACCTTTATACTAAATGAACCGTGGGAAGGGCAAACGAGTTTTTATAACGATGTCACGGGGCTTACGCTTGACAGCACATTGCCCGAAGATTTTATGGTTTGATTGTATAGATTGCCGAATATGTCAAAACGTGGTTGACTTTTTTACACAAAAGAACAACTATAAAAACAAATACGATTCATCACGCCCCACAGGGGGCTTGCGACAAAAAATGGAGGTGAAATTTTGAACAAGGAGATCGTTTTGGAGGTATGGGGGGACTTTGCGTGCTATACTCCGCCGTACGCTAAGGTGGAAAGGCTGACATACGCCGTGCCCACTCCCTCGGCGGCGCGGGGCATCCTGTCGGCTATCTATTCCAAACCCGTGGAGTTTTACTGGCAGGTCACCCGCATCGAGGTGCTGAACCCCATCCGCTACATCTCGTTCAAGTGCAACGAGGTAAAATCCACCGTCAGCGTAAAGGGCAGCGTGAAAAGCTCTATCCTGTATGCGGATGAGGACCGCACCCAGCGGCAGACCCAGGCGCTTAAAGATGTGCGCTATCGCATTGCGGCCACCATCTGCCCCCGCCCGGACTACAAGGGCACGGTCGAGCAGCTGTACAGCCAGGCATTGCGGCGCATCCGCGCAGGCAAGACCTTTTACCAACCGAGCCTCGGTCTGCGCCAGTTTGTCTGCTATTTTGAGGAAAGCGACGGCACACGCCCGCCCATTGCGGACAGCATGGATCTGGGTCTGATGGTGTACGACGTGTTTGATCTGCACGACAGCACCGTGCGCAAAAAGGCGCAGCCGCAGCTTTCGCTGTACCATGCCGTTATGGAAAACGGCGTTATCACGGTGCCGCCTTATGACAGCCCCGAAGTGCTGAAGGGAGGCTCGGTATGCTGAAGGCTTTGTACGATTACAGCGTGCGCAACGGTCTGACCCTGCCGCCGGGCTTTGACAAAAAACAGATACGCGCCTACATTTCGCTGACCGCAAGCGGCGACTTTCTCGGCATAGAGCAATGCACGGACGAGCTTTTGCTCTGTCCGGATATAGGCAAAAAAAACAACGGAAACAAGTGTAATGTTCTGGCTGAAAAAATCGAAATTATCCTGTTTGATTCGGAAAAGGCAAGTAAACCCAGTACGAGATTCAAGCATGAATTCTTTTGTCGCACACTGCAAGATGCCGCCAAAGAGGTTCCTCTCTTATCCGTGTGTTCCGTTTTTTTACGGGATTCCGCCAAGGTACAAGCTGCCATGGACGAGATATCCCGGCTAAAAATGAAACCCACTGACCGAATAACTTTTAAGGTCAGTGGTATTCCTATCGTTATTGCGGAGGGAATCATGCCCTGGTGGCAGGACTATCGCAAGCAATTTGAAACCAAATCCGGTGAAACACGATGCCTGATAACAGGTGAACTGACATCACCACCAACCACCGTGCCATCGGTCAGCGGCTTGCAGGTCGTGGGCGGCCATGCCCGCGGGGATACCCTGATTTGCTTTGATAAAGACGCCCTTTGCTCCTACGGCTTAAAACAGGTCGCCAACGCCCCCGTGTCCGAGGAAGCGTTTGCAGGGGTTAAGGCAGCTCTGGATGATTTGCTGCCGGATTCTCCCATCTTTGCGGGGATGCGCTTTGTGCACTGGTACGACCAACCGCTGACCCCACGCGAGGATATTCTGCTGCCGGATTTCTGCGGCTATGGCTCCGATGACGACGAGGAAACGGGGGAGAACGCCCCCGCCCCGCTTGCCGAGCAGCAGACCGCCGCCATCGCCAAGGCTGCCGCAGACGCTCTTGTAAAAAGTATAAAGACAGGGGAAATGTCCTTGCCCTTACAGAGTCGGTATCATATCCTGCTAATATCCGCTTACAGTGGTCGTGTGATGGTGCGCCGCTACGAGAAAGGAAGTTACGCCGACCTGCAAAAGCATCTGGAACAATGGAATGACGATTTGGCGCTGTGCGATAACCTGGGCACGGGAACGCTACGCCCCCGAAAACTGAATGCAAGGCTTTTCCGATTGCAGCCAAATTATTATGGTATCCAAAAGCAATATGAGCTGAAAAAACCAACAAAGGAAAAGAAACGAAAAAGGGAAGCTGCTCTCTCAAATCTCACTCCGGCTATTGTTATGGCCATTATCAATGGAACGCCCTTGCCGGATGCCGTTGCATGTCGAGTTCTGGAGAATATCCGTTCCCAGATGTTGTCACATGATGAAGATGATACAAATAATTTTATGCCCGACGGAACCTGCTGCCAGTGGCTCAAGGTCTGGCTGCTGCGCAAGGCCCGCGCGCGAAACGAGGAGGTATCCCTTATGCCGTATTATGACCCGAATTTCCCCAATGCCGCCTACCACTGCGGTGCCCTGGTGGCCGTGTATGCCGACCTGCAGCGCGCCGCCATGCCCGGCGTAAACGCCGGCATCGTGCAGCGGTATTATGCCTCGGCCAGCCGCACCCCCAAGCAGGTGCTGGGGCAGCTGGAAAGCCAGGTGAAAAACTATATTCCAAAACTCAATAAGAAGCAACGAGAGTATTATGTTTCTCGCCTAAATGAGCCGTACTGCTTTTTTACGTATGATTTGTTGAAAAACATGCCCGCCACCCTGACCTTGGAGGAACAATCCTATTTTGCCATCGGCTACCGCCAGATGAGTGCCCGCCTTGTGGCGGAGAGCAAAAAGACTGCCGCCGATAAGAATTCTGCCGCCGAAAACCCCGAAACCACCGAACAGGAGGAAAAGTAATATGGCTATCAAGAATCGTTATGAGTTTGTATACTATCTCGCCTGCACCAATGCCAACCCCAACGGCGACCCCGACATGGGCAACACCCCGCGCATGGACCCCGAAACCATGAAGGGTTACATCACCGACGTGGCCACCAAGCGCCGCATCCGCAACTATGTGCAGCTGGCGCACGGCGAGGAACCGGGCATGAACCTGATTATCCAGCAGTCTACCAACATCAACCGCCATATTGCCGAGGCCCGCGCCGCCGCCGGGGTCGAGGGCGCCAAGGACAAAAACGCTGTGTACGCCGGGCGCAAAAAGGCCTGCGAGCTGTTCTACGATGTGCGCGCCTTCGGTGCGGTCATGTCCACCGGCCCCAATGCGGGTCAGGTGCGCGGCCCTGTGCAGATCACCTTCGGCACCAGCCTGGACCCGATTCTGCCGGTCGATGTGTCCATCACCCGTATGGCTGTGGCGGGCGGCCCCGACGACGGCACGGTCGAGGATTATCTGAAATGGGAGGAGAAGGCCCCTGAGGATAAGCTGCGCACGATGGGCCGCAAGCAGATCATCCCCTTTGGCCTGTACGAGATCCGCGGCTTTATCAGCGCCAATCTCGCCGCCGAAACCGGTTTTGACGATACCGACCTGGACATTCTGTTCGAGGCGATCCTCAATATGTACGAGCACGACCGCAGCGCCAGCAAGGGCGAGATGGAGGTCGTTTCCCCGCTGATCCTTTTCAAGCACGTCGGCACCGACACCGACGCCGCCCAGCGCGCGCGTCAGGCCAAGCTGGGCTGTGCCCCCGCGCACAAGCTGTTTGATCTGGTGCAGGTCGCCCGTAAGCCGGAAGTCCGCTATCCCCGCAGCTACCGCGATTACACCGCCACCGTCGCACTGGACAAGGTTCCCGCCGGCGTTGAGGTAGGCTTCAAGCCCGATGCGTTCAGCCCCATCGTCTGGAACGAGCTGCCCGCCGACGAAGGCTGGTTCACCCGTGGATGATGCCGAGTATCTGCCGCTGTCCTACCTTTCGCAGCTTTGCTACTGCCCCCGGCGGGCCGCGCTGCTTTTGAACGAGCGCCTTTGGGCCGAAAGCCGCGATACCGCCAAGGGCCGTGCCGAGCATGAGCGCGTACACACAAAGCGGGTGGAAAAACGCGGCGATACGGTGAAATTGTACGAGTACACGGTGTTTTCCGACACGCTGCGGCTCAGCGGCAAATGCGACTGCGTCGAGGCTGTGCGCGACGCATCGGGTTGCCGAATCCCGGCGGCGGATTTCCCCGTACAGCTTTACCCCATTGAATACAAGCACGGCACCCTGCGCGACGAGGAGGAATATAAAATTCAGCTTTGCGCGCAGGCGCTGTGCCTGGAAGAAATGTTCGACGCAAAAATTCCTGAAGGTGCGCTGTATTTTATATCGTCCCACCGCCGTTTTCCGGTCGTGCTGGACGACGCCCTGCGCAGCCGCACACGCCTGCTGGCCGGGCAGCTGCATACCCTGCGGCAAACGCTGTCCACCCCACCTGCCGAATACAGCGCCAAATGCCGCCGCTGCTCGCTGCTGGAACTGTGTGCCCCCAAGGTGAAAGCCTCGGCGGCTGCTTATTGTACACGACTTCGGCGGGAGGCCGTCGGTGAGATAGAAGGGGAGCCTGCGCCATGAAAAAGCTGCTGAACACCCTGTACGTTCTGACCCCCGAAAGCTATTTGTTCTGCCGCAACGAGAATATCTGTGTGCAGGTCGGCGGCGCGGAAAAACTGTCCGTGCCCGCCCTGACCATCGACGCCATTGTCTGCTTTGGCAAGATGACGGTGTCTACACCCCTGCTGGAATTTTGCGGCACACACGGCATAAGTGTCACTTTTTTGACGCAGAACGGTCATTTTATGGGACGCTTTTACGGCCCTGTCAGCGGCAATGTGCTGCTGCGCAAGCGCCAGTATGAGACGATCTCCGACCCCGATTTTTGCCGTGGCTTTGTGCAAAGTATCCTGTTTGCCAAGCTACGCAACAGCAAGCTGGTTCTGCTGCGCGCCGCCCGTACCGCCAAAACCGAGCCGATGCGCGGGGAGCTGCAAGCCGGTGCGGCGCTGCTTTCACAGGCTGCCGAGCGTCTGCCCCTGTGCGAAAACACCGACGTCATGCGCGGGGTCGAGGGGGCTGCCGCTACCGCCTATTTTGCTCGGTTTGACCTGATGATGCAGCAAAATCCTGCGGGATTCCGCTTTACCACCCGCAGCCGCCGCCCACCACGGGACGAGGTGAACGCACTGCTGTCGTTTACCTACATGCTGCTCACGCGCGAAATGCAGTCTGCCATGGAAACCGTGGGGCTGGACCCTGCCGCCGGGTATCTGCACACGCTGCGCCCGGGCCGCGCGTCCTTTGCGCTGGACCTGGTGGAGGAGCTGCGCGCCCCGCTGTGCGACCGCTTTGTGCTGGCGCTGTTAAACCGAGGTCAGCTTGCCGCCCGCGATTTTGACCGCGAGGAGGAGGCGGTGCTGCTCAACGAGCGCGGCCGAAAAACCGTGCTGACCGCCTGGCAAAAACGAAAGTTTGAGGAGATCACCCATCCGTTTTTGAACGAAAAGCTGCCCATCGGCATGATTCCTTATGTGCAGGCCATGCTGTTTGCCCGCGTACTGCGCGGCGATTTGGACGAATACCCGCCCTTTGTCTGGAGGTGACACGCCATGCTGCTTGTGGTGACCTACGATGTGGACACCACCGAACCTGCGGGTGCCAAGCGCCTGCGCAAGGTGGCCAAGCTGTGCGAGCGCAACGGTATGCGTGTGCAGAACTCGGTGTTTGAGGTGCTGCTGGACGCTGCCCAGCTTGCCGCGCTGAAGTGTGAGCTGGAAAAAATCATTCAGCCCGAAACGGATTCCATCCGCATATATCGCCTGGGAAATTCCTACAAAAATAAAATTGAGGTCATGGGCAAGGCTGCCCCCATACAGGCGGGTGAGCCGCTGCTGCTGTAAGCGCGGACCTCTGCCGTGCAGATTTTTGCCGCAGGTGTGCGCAGAAAACGCAGAAAAAACTGCACAAATCGGTATGGCGATTTATGGTGATTTTTACAGGGCATTTTGCAAAATTGCGGACGGCACCTTTTGGGGAAACTATGGCGGAACGGTGATATAGCTGTAAAACATGGTTTGGAAAGATTTGCGTTGGTGCATTGTGTTTTTTGCGGGTTCGACTTGCGGAAATAGCCTGTTGCCGGAAGGTTTGTAGGGATGGGTCTTGACCCATCCGCACATTCGGCCGCGCACAGCGCATAAAGTCGCGCTGAATGGCGCACAATCTCACGCTGTATCGTGCTTTATACAGGACGTCAGGGGGCAGACACTGCGCCCGCAGACGTGTTTCGGAGCACAACCGCCGCTGTGCGGCGGCTCTTAGCGCGGCGATAGAACGTTCTCTACAAACCAA